>JBHLPG010000173.1:0-7977 GCA_048939725.1 Promethearchaeota archaeon
AGAAGGGTATCAAAATATTGCCTCTGGTCGTTTGGAACAGAATGAATATCGTCTCTTAACTAAGTCTGGCGATGTTCGCTGGATTCTAACTTCCAGTAAACCTGTTTTTGATGGTCAAAAATTTGTTGGGTTGAGAGGAGTCTTATCTGATATCACTAATCGTAAGGAACATGAAGAGGAATTACGAAAAAGCGAAGCTCGTTATAGGAGAATTTTTGAGGAATCACCTATATCACTCTGGGAGGAGGATTTCTCAAAAGTTAAACAAATCATTGATGATTTGAAGACAATGGGAATTTCAGATTTTAGAGAGTACTTCGATAACCATCCTAAAGCTGTTGCTGAATGCGCTTCTTTAGTAAAAGTAATAGATGTCAATCAGGCGACTTTGAATTTATACAAAGCTAAAACCAAAGAAGAACTCCTTGGAAATTTAGATAAGGTTTTCACCGAAGAAACATATCCAGCTTTCAAAGAAGAATTGATTGCTCTCGCTGAGAACCGAAAAAAGATGACAGCTGAAGCAATGAACAAAACTTTGAAGGGAGAATCTATATATGTTGACCTAGGATTAACTGTCTCATCTGATGAATCCAGAGATCGAGTATTGATATCATTAATGGATATAACGGATCGGAAGGAATTTGAAGAGAGAGAATCATTCCTTACAACGATACTTAGACATGATCTGGGAAACAAAGTACATGTGATCAATGGGTACCTTAACCTACTACAAAAGGCTGAATTGCCTGAAGAGAACACCAGAATGGTTGAGAAAGCCCTAAACTCTGGGGTAGAGTGCATACAATTAATCGAAAAAGTGAGGTTACTTAGTGATATCGGTCAGAAAGAAGAATTAACTGAAGTAAGTCTTGATTTTTACTTAAGGAATGCGATCAAGAAAAATCAGGGCAAAGCTAAGGAACAGCAAATCGAAATAGAATATGAAGAAGTACAGTTTGATGTTATAGGAGGCCCACTTTTAGAAGAACTATTCCATAACCTCCTTGAAAATGCAATTAGACACTCTGACTGTTCTAAAATCAGAATAGCTAGCTTTAAAGAGAATGGAAGAATTGTTGTAAGCCTAGAAGACGATGGAAAGGGAATTGACAAAGAAATCAGAGAACATCTATTTGATACAACTTTCATCCAAAGAAAAAAAGGGATAGGTACATATATCATTAAAAAAATCGCTGAGAACTACGGAGGAGATGTCACCGTTAAGGACTCAGAACTTGGAGGAGCGAGATTTGATGTTCAGTTAAAATCCACTTGAATTTCTATTTCAAGAACATTTTGAAGTTTAATCTTTAACTTTGATCACTAATCATCTATGGAGATGTTTTCCACTCTTCCTTTTTTTGGCGTTGAATGATTTAAAGAAGAATAATCTTTCTATATCTGACTTACATGGATTATAACTTCATTCTCCATGAAAGGTCCACCTGGGAAGCCATAAAACTTGGATTGAGCATCTTGGAAGGTATCTAAAAAGGAAACTTCCCATTCGTTGTCCTTTCCATTGAATGTAACATTCACAGCAAAGTATGCTTCTGATATTCGTTCATATTGGAATATTTTATAGTCTAATGTTCGTCTGGCTCTGTTAATAGCCGAATTAATGCTTGAAATATTCCAAGCTGTCTGATTATATGTAAGGGATGCATAACTGTATGTTTTTATGATGTTTTGAGTCAATTGGTTTACCAAACTTATCGTAATCTCATTTTTGTCTTCAGTGTACATCCATCTGAAGAATGGAATAATTTCAGGTCTAGTGGAGATTGGGGATTGGGTGACCATTGTATTGACTTGGAGAGATCCATATACTACTACTAAGAGAACAAAAAGTATGCTGATTGATCTAGCTGATTTCTTAAAGTGTAAGAACGAATAGGTGCCAGACTCGATATATTTGTTGTAAACCAAGCGAAGAACAATCAAACCAGACAGCACTGATACTAATGGATCGACAACTGAAATTAGATTGAGGGCTATTCGTTGCTCACTGAAGGGATAGAAGAGAAGTATTCCATTATATGAGATAACATCCAATAATAAATGTATAAATACACCTAACATGCCCCATAAAAAGCTACGATAGTTTAGTTCAGTATGTAGTACTTTAAATGACTCCTCTAGTCTTTTGACGAAATTCATTTTACTTAATAATTGGGTTGAAACGATTATTGCTCCAGCAATGAAAGGAGCAGCAATCACAGTATGAAATAATCCACGGTGCTGCAAAATAAAAAGCTGAGGAATTAAGAATGGAATCCAGGCAAATAATACATCCAGATCAGGAACGATTCCCCCTAAGATGCATGCACGCTGTGAGTTTTCATCTTGACTCAGTTGATTTGCTATTGCCGCATTTACAACTATATGCAAAAAAATGTCCATGCTAATTTGGTTTTTTTAATCAATTAATATATGGTTATTCACTTCTTTAACGTATTTAATACTTTGGTAACCTCTCCCCACTTGTTGCATCAAAGAGTAGATGAGACAGATAACCAAGAACAAAATCTACGGAAAGATATGTGAATATAGATTGAGTTCCAATAATCAAGAGGAGAAATAAGATAATTAAAATACCAAGAACTAAGAATGAATGAAAGAAACGCCTGTGATTCTTCCCGTCAGAAGGTTCGATTAGATTAGGCACTACTGAACCGAGAACAGTGAGGCTTACAAAGAACACATACAAGATGAAATCAAAATATTCAATGAAATTCTGCCAGTATACGCCAGCGAGCAAAGCAATGACAAATGCCATTATCATATGCTCCTCATTTTTCATAATATCGCCCTATGAACTGATGAACATCAAATCTCCTTCTTCTTCCTTCATTTCTTTTAGTATTTGTTTATACCAATATCCAGTTAACCTCTTGATGGTTCCTGTATGGTAGGGTCCCCCCTCAATCCATGATTTGCGGGACTTGCCAGGATGATCTGGATACTCTTGTTTGAAGATTTGATTTTCGAGGACGCCCTGGTCTCTATATTCCCGTAATTTGCCCAGATAGGCTTCCATCCATTCCCTGAGCTGGATTAAGTATTCTTTTCCCACAACTGGCCCCCGATTAGGTACAATTTTTTCGATTTCTAACTCTTCCCACTGTCGATATAGGTTCACTCCTGTAATTGGCCAAATAAAAGGCGGTGAAAAGCTCTGAACGGCGTTTCCTGAAAACAGGACTTTGTCAACGGGACAGTAGATAGAGATAGCTCCTGCTAATGTCACTTCCAGTTCCAGAGGATATGTATCTACACCTAACCGTTTTCTTTTTGAAAAACCAGTAGTGGGAACAAAAATTTCGTATTTCATCAGGCTTTCATGGACCTTGTTGTCTTCTGGAACTTGGCGGATAATCCACTCTCTGTATGAAGTGTCTACTCCCTGTTTTAAATTTGTGCGAATCCCTGACTTCGTTGCGGAGGAACTAACGACCGTTATATCCTTAAAAGCGTCCATTCCCCAGATCACATCCCATGATTTAGTTGTTAGGATTAAGCATGAGGTTTTCTTATTTGTTTGGTTTTCCATATCCTTCCGAAATTTTAGCGCGAGATCTGCGTGGGGGCCCGAATTAACGAATATTAATTCCTCTGGTAGGATTACACAACTAATGTTCGAATAAAAGTATGGCCTTATTAGCGTATCTGTCTCTTCTGTCCTCATTGCAGTTGTTATGATGTTTGGGGAGACCTCAATGTGTTTTAGCTCTGTTGTCATCTTTACCACTCTAAAGGTACTCCTTAAGGTATTGACCAGTATAGGATTCTTGTACCTTTCTCACTTCTTCTGGTGTTCCTGCGGTGACGAGATATCCCCCTTCATTACCTCCTTCAGGCCCAAGGTCAATAATATAATCCGCCATCTTGATGATGTCAAGGTTGTGTTCAATCACAATGACACTATTCCCTGCATCGATGAGTTTATTTATTGTGAAGAGAAGTTTCTTTATGTCAGCGAGGTGTAGTCCGATTGACGGTTCGTCAAAAACATACAAATTGTGTTCATGCCGCTTTAATTTGCCTAGCTCGTTGGCTAGCTTGATCCGTTGTGCCTCACCTCCGCTGAGCGTTGTTGAAGACTGCCCCAACTTGAGGTACCCTAGTCCTAGATCATTCATGACCTTCAGTTTATGATGAATTAATCTCACATCTTTAAAAACATCTAAAGCCTTCTCTACAGGAAGATCTAAGATATCTGCAATGCTATAGCCTCGATACTCTAATTCCAGGATTTCTGATTTGAAACGTGTTCCTTTACAAATGGGGCAGAGCGTTCGGACATCAGGCATGAATTGTAACAGTGTGACAATTTCACCTGTTCCTTCACACTCATCACAGCGACCAGAATCTTTTGAATTATAACTGAATGTAGTCTTTGTATATGCCCGTTTCTTGGATTCAGAAAGCCCAGAAAAAATCTCACGAATCTTATCATAGAACCCAACATAGGTTGCGGGATTGGACCGTGAAGTTCTTCCTATGGGGGACTGATCCATGATTCTCACATCCTTAAGGTGTTCTAAGCCTTTAATGCTCTCATGTTTTCCCGCTGTAATCCTTCGATCACGGAAACGTGAAATAAGCTTGTTTGTTAAAATATCATTTATTAAACTGCTCTTTCCAGAACCTGATACTCCAGTGACACAAACTAACATGCCTAATGGAATTTTCACATCGATATTCTTGAGATTATTTTCTGAAGCTCCAAAAATTGTGATAAATTCGCCATTCACAGGGCGTCTCTTTTGAGGTGTCTTAATGGTCTTTTTAAGGGAGAGATATTGTCCTGTAATTGAGGTAGGGGAACTCTTAATGTCCTCAACCGTTCCTTCTGCAACGATTTCTCCCCCCTTCTCCCCAGAACCAGGCCCTAGATCGACAATCCAAT
This sequence comes from Promethearchaeota archaeon, assembly GCA_048939725.1. Taxonomy (GTDB): domain Archaea; phylum Asgardarchaeota; class Heimdallarchaeia; order Hodarchaeales; family Hodarchaeaceae; genus Hodarchaeum. Next base: position 4,916 of record JBHLPG010000173.1, read on the forward strand.
CCGCTGCCTCCATCATCTCGGTGTCGTGCTCGACCACAATTACTGTGTTCCCTATATCTCTCAGTTTCTTAAGGGTATTAATGATCCGAAAGTTATCACGGTGATGGAGGCCAATGCTTGGTTCGTCTAGGATATAAAGCATGCCCATTAATCCTGACCCTATTTGAGTGGACATCCTGACCCGCTGGATCTCTCCACCAGATAGAGTATGGGCGTTTCGATTCAAACTCACATAACCAACACCGATCTCACATAGAAGATCTAACCGCTTCTTAAGTTCTTCAATTATTGGTTCTTCGATATGTTTTCGTTCTTTATTCACGATTAAAGTGTTTAAAAAGGATCTGAGTTCAGCTAATGTCATCTCACCAAGTTCGTGAATATTCTTCCCATTTAAACGAACTAATAAGCGTTGGGGAAGTAATTTTGTCCCCTGACAATCTGGGCAAAGAACATTTGACATTCCACGGAAATAAATGTGGTCATCCATAGTTCTTGCAGTTCTACGAGCTTCATTTCGGACTCTTTCTTTATACCATCGATTAATGGGGGGAATGAGACCTTCAAAAGCTACTTTTTTACCAACATTCGAAAATGTTTGTATCAAGTCATCTGGTTGTTGAAGCACAAATTTCTCTCCTCCCGTACCATAAAATATTATGTCACGCACTTCTGCCTTTAAATCTTTGAATGGAGTATTTAAACTGAAATCATAATGTTTAGCTAAGCTCCAAATTACTAGATATTTAAACGGGTGTTTTAAGGTAAAGATACTCTCATTAATAGCTCCTTTTTGAATACTTTTGTCCTCATTCTCAATAATTAACCATGGAACAGCCCGTCGATATACACCCAGACCACGACAAGTTAAACAGGCACTATCTCCTTCATTTGGAGAGAAATACCATGGTTGCAATTCCCCCATTACTAGATGATGATCGGGGCATACGAAATCTTGGTAGAACGCTGTAAGATTCTCAGTCATTTCTGGAAGATGGATTTTAATATACCCCTCTCCAATTCTCTGACATTCACGAATTGTATCTAACATAATCTGGTGAAGATCTGAGTTGACTTCAAATTTATCAATGAAAGCTTCTATATAGTAGTCCTTCTCCTCATCAAGCTCTATCTGATCTCCAACATCGTATTCCTGTCCATCGATCAGGATTCTTCCTATACCATGCCTTCGTAGGGTATCAAATAAGTACCGATAATCTTCATCGTATATCTTGAAAACGGGTGCATAGATTTCTACCATTGTATCCTGAGGAAGGGAAAGTAAATTCTCAACAATCTGATTTGCATTCTTTACTGAGACCTCTTGATCACAATAAGGACAGAACGCCTTTCCTTTTGTCGCATAAAGAAGACGTAAATAAGTTGATACGTCTGTTAGTGTCCCAACCGTGGAACGATAATTTCGTAAACTTTGATGTTGTTCAATCGAGACAACAGCTGAGAGCCCAAATATGAAATCAACATCAGGTCTTCGAACTTGAACGACTCTGGATCGTGCATATGTTGACAGTGATTCGAGAAATAGTCTCTGGCCTTCACCGAAAATCACATCAAAAGCAAGACTCGACTTTCCTGATCCACTCACCCCTGTTACAACAGTTAACTGGTTCCTGGGGATTTTCACACTGATATTCTTAAGGTTATTCTGACGGGCGCCAATTACTTCGATGTTGTTTCTTATCTTCATTCTTCTTCGCTTCCTATGTAAAAGATGGTAGTTTCATCAACGGTAACTCGACTTCTCGCAGTGATTCTCTTTGGTTTTGAACCTAACATCAAGATACCCCGATCACTTAACCAACTGATCGACTCAACCAAGGTTAATCCTTGAAATCCTGTTGCTTTCTGGAAATAAAGGTCTAGTTCCGAGTGACTCCTCTCTCCGACACTTTCCTTTAAGTAATCAAATAAAGGTTTGAAAAACCTCGGAATATTCTGCACTAAAAATTCTTCGATAAGATTTAATGCATAGTTAACACTTTGGTCAGAAAATCCCTTCTTGAATACGTTTAAGATAATGTTGTCTAGAATTTCATTGGTTGAAACTTCCTGTGCTTGAGTAAGAATATCCCTCCCTGGAATTTTTCCTTCAAGGAAGATGAGGATTCGGGCGATTTCTTGTGCAGCAGAAATTACCCAGTTAAAACTTTTTTCAAGGGATTCCTCAACATAAAGCGTTTTCTTAATCTTATGGAGGTCTCCTACCAACATTTCAGAACGTAAAAGGATCTGTAACTCTCTATCTCTCTCTGCAACGGAAAACATATCCCGATTAAACTCAGAAATTCCTCTATCGGTGGAATGAATCAGTTTACTTGTCGAAAGCATATGATGTGTCATACTCCCTTGGAGAAATCTCTGATGGTTTCGACGATAATCATTCCGAGAAATGATGTAAGCGTTTATTTGCACATCATTCTCTCTTATAACGATCAAATCCTTAAGAACCTTATCTTCTTTGATGACAATTACCATATCAATATCCGATTTTTCCCACACAATACCATTAGAGTAACTGCCAAGAATAAATACAGCGAGAATACTAGTATCTGGTTCAATCCTCTTCATGAATAATTCAAGGGCCTTATCAAACTTCAAACGCAGTTCCTTATCTTCAGCCAAGTTATTTCCTCCAGCAGATAGAAGAAATTAATCATTTAATTTGAGAAATCTGCTCCTTTAAAAGAGGAGGATTTCCATAGAAGACAAATAGAAGAATATACTCCCCTCTATAAAAGTATTTTTTTCATGGCAAGCTGGAGGAATTTCAATTTGGCAATTGAAAAAATACCAAGCCAAATTTTGTCAGTTGATCCAATTTAATTTAAGCAAATTAAAAATCATTTTGTATATATACATTATGGTTGAGGTAATAATGAAATTTATGCTATTAATTCTATTGATTCCTTATTATTTGAAAGTTCTATGATAATACTTTTTAAATTTATTAATTATCCATTTTTTCTGATTTAAAATGGTTACAATTGTAGATGTTATTCTTGAGATGCCATTGGTTTTTCAATTTATGTTTGTGGCTTCAA
>JBHLPG010000174.1:0-7962 GCA_048939725.1 Promethearchaeota archaeon
CCATTGTTCATAATACATTTCTAAACTAGTTTTTCTAATAACTCTGCTTTCTTACGTTCAAATTCCTCTTCGCTTATTAGACCTTGATCTCGCAATTTACCCAGGTTTGCAATTTTCTCAGTAATTCCAATTTCAGGTGACGGTGGGTGAGTAAGGTCTTCCTTAAGGATCTCTTCCTCTTCGACTATTTTTTCGGATGTGATTTCTTCTTCGGTACCTTTGGTTAATACTTGTTCCTCTTCCTCTTTGACTTCGTCTATTGTAGTTTCAAGAGTCCCAAGGATAGGTTTCTTCCTAAAGAATAACTGACGTATTACCCAAAAGAACCCAAAAATCAAACCTACATAAAAAGCCAAGGCTTCAATATATTGAAACGCAAGCACGGCAGAGGATAAGATACTCTCTAATCCACGAAGAGGAGCGTCTGATGCCAATACAGGAATTCGGTAGACATCCCCTAGAACAGTGGAAATTATCAGTACAAATGATGTGGAAATAAGTAGAAAGAGAATTGAGAGTCTTTCCTTAACTCGTGGAGTTATGATTGTAACAGATAAGAATTTGAATCCTCCAGAGAGGATAAAGTAAAGAGGGAGGAGAAGAAAGGGAATATGTTTTAGGGGTTCAATATCAACAGCTTCTAGAGCCTCAGATAGGGGTACAATGCCTTCGTTATACAAAAGATATACGATGGAAGGGAAAGCTAATTCAGGTAAGTTAATATTAAATTCTAGAATGAGCATATTCCATATATTCAAGAAACTATTCAAAAATAGTCCAACCCAAAAGCCAAACAAAATTAAATATTTTGAGATGACTACAACTTTTGGAGGGGATCGGGCAATAATTCGTCCTGTTCGAGCAACTTCTGCTCCTTTAAAGATTGCGGAAAAGATAGCAAAAATAGCAAATCCTTCCGCAAATCCCACTATAATTGTAGCTATTATTGTTATAAACACAAAATCAAGTTGGATTATCCCAAGAACGTCGGTTCCACGAAAGATTAATATCGGGATTGTTTCCTGTATAATTGGTCCAAGCTCGGCACGAATGGTTCCTTCTTGAAGCGCGAAGACAATATCCCAAACTGTCCAGGTAATAACGGGTAATACGTATAATATTATAATTAGGGGTAGGATTAATAAGGCATTCACACTAGTTATAAAAGCAGTGATTTTAAAACCTCGCCAAAGAATAAGAAAAAGGATCTTAGCTAATTGGAATAGCCACCAAGCAAGCAGGATTAAGAATATTATACCAACGATAGTACCTAGTGATGTAGATAGCTGAAAATAGAGAAATGTATTTATAAGAGGGATGGTGAGCCACATAAGAATTTTAAAAAGACTTCTATTTGCAGCTTCTTCTTCCTCCTCCTCTTCTTTACGAAAACGAGAGGTCACTCTTTTTCGGGCGAGAGTGGTTAAAATAATTAGAAAGACAATAACAGAAAACAGAATTATCACAAGGAAGAAAAAAGAAAAATATAAATTACGAGTAGTTATATAAAAAACTCTTCCTGTTAAGTTTGTCAAACCTTCTATTTCGATCTCAAAGTAAGCTAGTAACCAGCTTAATATCATAACAGGGAGCAATTGTAAATATGTGTTTTCTAAAAATACATCCAGAAGAAGATACATTGAAGAACAAAAAGATATAGTTAAGGCTGCAAAAAGAAAGAACCGAAAGTTAAACTTTATCTTGTGGGTGTCCTCATCTCTCAATCCGAATTCATCAGCCATGTCAAAGAGTAGTATTTTCGAAAACCCGATCAGTACGAACAAAAAACAGAATGTAGAGAGTATAATCGTAATAAGACTGTTTTGATCCTGAATTGCTAATTCGAGGTCAGTAAGTTTCCCTGTTAAGATTGAATCAATATTAGTCATATTTCCAGAATAAATTATCGTGCCTATTATTAATATCGAGATTATAAGGAATCCAATTAATTTAAAGAACTGATCCTTAAGGAATTCTTTCCATGGGATCCGGCTTATCAAAGTCTCAGAGTCAGTTTTATAAGAAGAAATTTTTTATCCCCTCACTTGATTAGTTCTGATCAAATTTTTCTTATCATTTTTATGTCTTCGTTTGGAGTCATCACAACAATTCATGATAGATCTGAATTTTCAACTGAAATAGTGTTATTCGCCGAAACAATAGAAACCTCAATAATGCAAAAGGTGGGAATCCCCCTTCTAGAAGATTATGAAAAAACTACCTTCATAATATATTTTTATTATTTATAATGAAATGATAGTCTATTATAACTCCTACGTGTTTTTCTAAAGATAACGATAGCGATTAGTCCTGGAAATAATACAAAGAATCCGAAATCACCCATATATTCTCTATTTCACTATAGTTAATTTATAGCATCATGTTAATATCACTAAAACGCTTAGAATATTGAAATTGTCAAAATTCATCTGTTCATGGAAAACGGAAGTTCATATCTTCAAATCATCCGAAAATATCGTAAATAAGTCTTAAGATCGTAGGAGTAATATTCATGACCGACCCACCTTTCGATTCGCGTGTTAATATGGAACAATTCGTCCTAGAATCCCTTGATGAAATCATTACTCTACTGAAAACAATAGATCATCCGCAACGTTTACGAATTCTTACGTTGATGACAGATACTCCAAGGACTTTTAAGGAGTTAATGGAATATACAAATCTCCAAAAAAGTGCCTTAGGAAATCATCTTAACATTCTTAGCAGTGAAAACTTGATTCAAAAGATCGATCGGGGATTGTATAGAGTTACCGATGATGGGGAAGCTCTGTTTCAACATATCGCTCAAAGCTTCTTAGAAATCAAACTACGGGAACAGGAAAGGTTGGAAAGAATACGTCGTCTGATTGGAAAGTATACAACCTATGGAGATGAAGGTATGAATGATGAAACGAAAGTAAAAATAGATTTAGATGTTCGGATTGTAACTCTTGAACCTATGCGAGTAGCTAGCGTCCAAGCTATTAGTAAAAGCCCAGAACATGAAGCATGGGTAGAGATGCAAACTTGGGCCAATAAACAAGGACTCCTTGATGATATTAAGAAACACCCTGTTTTTGGATTTAACAATCCAGATCCTTCTCCTGATAAGGAGGAATATGGATACGAGTTCTGGATTAAAATACCCCCAGAAATTCAACCAGAAGGGAATATCAAAGTTAGAGAATTTAAAGGGGGTTTATATGCGGTTACTACCACACGACTCATTATTGATCCAGAGGTTGACGTTATCCCAGCTTGGAAAAAACTAGCTGAATGGGTAGAAAAATCTAAAACATACGAATTTGGGTCGCATCAGTTGTTAGAGAAACAAATTAATCCTAATTCCCCTCCAGAAGAGCTTATTCTTGATCTTTATTGCCCAATCAAGGAAAGATGAAACAATTTTGGCGCGTCGAGATCCACACTCGATCTCTAGGAAAATAGCCTCTCAAATACAGGAAACTCCCTTTAAAGAGTCACTGAAGTCCTTACATTTCCGAAACTATCTGATTAGCGTCAAGAAGATCCGAGAGGCATGGAATACTTCTAAAAGTGAAAAATATTAATTTTCATCTTTTCTTTTTTATATACAAGAGTTAAGAGATGGCATCGAATGTCAAGCTACCATGAAGTACGTCTAACTAGAGATGATGCAGCTGTTCTTCATGAACTAGAAGAAAGAATAGACCAAAAACTTCCTTATGGGAACCTCCATTTAGATGTATTCAACAATGAAATAGAAGTTTTACCAGACACAATTGGAAGACTGAATCACCTAATAAGACTAGATTTATCCCGTAATAACTGAAAGACGTTACCCGAAGGCATAGGGAATCTAAAGAGTTTAAGAAGGCTGGGTCTGTTGAATATCCATTTAGAATCTCTACCTAAAACCATTGGAGACCTTATGAGCCTTCAAGATTTGGTTGCATCAATAAATCATTTAAAAACAATACCTGAAAGCATCGGAAACCTAACCAAGTTGAAAAATTTAGCTTTGCATAAAAATTTGTTAACTTCGGTTCCCGTAACTCTGGGAAACTTAGTGAACCTTGAGGTATTGAGTTTACATACCAATTTTTTAACAAATCTTCCTGGAAGCATTGGAAATTTATCTAATCTTATTAATCTAAGACTAGAGAAGAATAAATTGAAAACGCTACCTAAAGAAATGACTCACCTCAAGAACCTTCGAAGTTTTTGGATAAGTAAAAATCGTTTTACAACCTTACCAGAATATATTGAAAATTGGATCAAAGAACTTGAATCTTATCAATGCAAAATCCAGAGATAGCTCACATATCGGAACCTTATCAAGATCTAAAGTATAATAATACTGTAAAAATAACCGTCATTCACGACTAAAAGCGAAAGAACTTCCAGAGTTGGTTATATGGGAATACTTACGAAAAATCCAGAGATCGAAATTAAAGAATTAATTGAAGATCTATTTAGCTCACTAAACTCGAAAGACAGTAATAATATGAGAGAAATATTTCACTCTAAGGCAACATTTGCTAATATAGGAAATTCTAATAAATTATTTCTTAGATCTTTAGATAATTTTCTAGAAACTACAATTGAGGCAATTAAAAAGCATAATATTGAAGTGAGAAATGAGTTAGAAGAAATTATTCATCTCAATATTATTGATGGAGTAGTAGCTTCAGCTGAAATCAGATATACAATGTTTATGCCCCAATCCAAAGGTTTTCATACAGGGTTACTTCATCTAGTGAATGAAAACAAGAAATGGTTGTTTCTCAACTGGACTGATAGAGGAATTGAAGAAATAGAAGCTTAAGATAAGAAGTAGATCCATCCAGGTTTCCATTCTTTTGGCTGTTTTCTTCGCCAATCTTCCTGTATTGCCTGTATCCATGATTTATTCTTGAGTAGAACTTCTAAAGCGAGTTGTGGAGCTTGGTGAGCAAGTATTGCTACTTTCTTTCCGTAATATTTTTGTTTAATATCTTCTAAAAAGTGTTTAATTCTTCTTTCAACCTCTTTATAGCTTTCTCCATTAGGAAAAGGATTGTTAATATGATCTGACATAATTTCTCTCAATTCACTTATATTAATACCTGTTAAATCTCCGTAATTACATTCTCTCAACCTTTTATCTTGAATAACCTTGGTTTGGGAATCCCATATTCTATTTGCAGAATCAATCGCCCGCTTTAGGTCGGAACAAAAGACTACATAAAATTGAACATCTTTGATTTGCAGAGATAATTTTCTTGTCTCTTCTAGCCCCCGATCAGACAAGGTGCAATTCCCCCATCCAGTTGCAATATTCCTCTCATTATCGTCTGTTGTTCCATGCACAAAATAAACTATCTCAACGGTCAACACTGGTTCTCTCCAAACATAATTACCTATTTTTGAGTTTTTGTTGTAGTTTCAAAAAGGTTTGAAAAGATTTAACAGTCAAGTTTGTCTTAAGACCAGGTTTTGGATTTTTCTCATAGCTTAAACTATACCCCCCAACTTCCAATAATTCTTCAAAGGCCTCTTGAGCCCTTATCAATATTTTTTCCTCGTTTAACATTGTGACCTGTCTATTTTTCATCACAATGTTGCCATCAATTATAACTGTATCTACATCTGAGCCAAAAGCTGAATATACTATATGAGAGGGACAGTTATGAAAAGGAGTTAAATGAGGTTTCTTAAAATCAAACATGATTATATCTGCTTTCTTTCCTATCTCCAGAGAGCCAATTTCATTTTCTAATCCGAGACTTTTCGCCCCTAAGATCGTGGCCATTCGAATTATCTGTTGGGCGGGTAATACAGTACTTTCTCTTTTATTTTGTTTATGTAAAAATGCAGTTGTCCGCATTTCTTCTATCATATCAAGATTATTGTTACTCCCACAGCCATCTGTCCCAATACCAACTATAACATCCTCTAATAGTTCTGGTATTGGTGCAATGTCATTTCCATATTTCATCATTGCAGATGGGCAATGTGCTACTGTTGTATCAGTTTTTGACATTATTTTCATATCATTTTTATTAACAAAAACACAGTGTGCAGCTAGAACATCCCCCTTCAATATCCCTAAATTATGTAAATGACCAATAGAGGTTTCCCCGTGCTTTTCCTTAGCCATTTTTGGTTCATTAGGCGCCTCTGCTACATGGATATGCAACCCAACATTGATCTCGTCAGCAGCTTCACGAGTTTTTTGTAATAAGGCTGGTGAGCATGTATATATTGAATGAGGCCCTAACTTACAAACAATTCTCCCATTTGAGGCGTTATTCCACTTTTTAGCAAAATTAACGCTTTCTGTCAACTCTCGTTCTCCTTTATCTGGATCGTTCAACTCTAATATACCTTGAGCAAGACTCGCACGCATCCCGGCTTCATTGACAGCTGCACTGACTTTATCCATATGCCAATATTGATCTGCGAAAGTTGTTGTGCCTGTTTTTATCATCTCTAAACAACCAAGTAATGCTCCAACATAACAATGTTCGGAAGTAATATTCTTTTCGATAGACCAAATGATTGGAAGCCAATTAATTCCAGGGACATCATCAGCTACACCTCGAAAAAGGGTCATTGCTAAATGCGTATGCGTATTGATAAGTCCTGGCATTATAACCATTCCATTTGCGTCAATCTCCCTATCTGAGGAATAGTTTCGCAATCGGTTCATTTTTCCTATATCAATTATCTTATTAGCTTCAATAACTATCCCCCCATTTGAAATAACTTCATTCTTCGGGTTAACTGTCAGAATCAATCCATTCTTAATGATCAAATCAACCAAAAATAAGCACCTCGATAATTAAGATAGCATACAAATGCTTTTTCAAACTTATGTTTGAAATTTTGAAACCTTGGGAATAATCAACCGAATTTCGTAAAGTGATCTTTTTAATACCCGCAAATCCTGTTTTTATCAATTGATTATCATGATTACCGAGGAAAAACTTCAGAAATTCACTGGTTTTCTTGATAAGAAAGCATTTGCACATTTAAGCACAATCATGCCTGATGATACTCCTCATACTAGCCCAGTCTTGTTTAGTCATGAAAATACCCTTATTTGGATCAATACTGCAATAGGTTGGGTCAAAGGGAATATGAAAAAGAACCCAAAAGTTACACTATCTATCCAAAACCCTGAAAATCCATTTGCATATGTTGGTATTCGCAGGAAAGTAATTGAACGCACTATGGAAGGAGCTGATAAGCATATTGATGCTTTAGCAAAGAGATATATTGATGCTGACAAATATCTTCATCGATCTCCCACTGAACACAGAATTATTCACAAAATCAAGCCTGTTTCTATTTTCGGAATTACTTAATTTTCAATAGGAATGGATTTAGTATGAAGAAAGCAGTAGGTACAATAATTCTGCTTATTTTTTTTGTTTTTGCACTTATTGGTTTAAACACCCTTGCTAAAATACTGAGCCCAACAAGCAAATCCACCACAACATTTGATGAAGCCGAATATTTAATTGAACAGGCTTTTCCCAGTCTTACGTTTAACAATCCAGTTGGTATTTATCATTCAAATGATGACAGTAACCGCTTATTTGTCGTTGACCAGGAAGGAATTATCTATACCTTCAATAATTCAGAATTAGAAACCTCAAAGGATGTTTTCCTAGATATCTCTAATAAAGTGTTATATGGAGGGGAACAAGGTCTCCTCGGATTAGCTTTTCATCCCAATCATGCCTCCAACGGCTATTTTTATCTTAACTATATTTCAGACAACCCTCGTAGAACAGTTATTTCACGATATTCAGTTATGAACAATGATACCAACCAGGCAAACCGCACAAGTGAATTTATAATATTAGAGGTTACTCAACCTTTTACTAATCATAACGGAGGACAAATTGCTTTTGGACCCGACGGATATCTCTATATCGCCTTGGGGGATGGGGGTAGTGGGGGTGACCCACTTGGTCATGGTCAAAATCGATC
>JBHLPG010000175.1:0-7923 GCA_048939725.1 Promethearchaeota archaeon
AGAAGAGCGGGCATCATCCCATGATATTATGAATGTTGTATTACAATCCTGCCAAAAGTGAGTTACATAAGGTTTTCCCCATATTTCTCCTCCGATAGTTGGAGCAGGTGCAATATACCCAGTTATAACTACATTACAAACTAGAAGAAAGGAAAGAAAGAGTAAAATTGGAAATTCTCTCTTAAATTTAGCATTTCTGTTACAGATCAATATTACTACCTTAACTTCTTCAGATATACCTTTAGAATCAGGTAGATTGACGAGAGAATTGGGTCAAAAAACTATAGATTTGAACGTACCGTTCTGCTTTTGGAACGGTTCGTTTGGAGAATGAAATTACTTGTTTCTTATTTAGAACACTACGTTCGAATTTATATAGATATGACCATTGAATAAGCATATTCTTTGGATCTTAAACTAACCTGGTGAAATTAATGGTCAAGCTTGAATCCATAAAAATCGAGATACTTGAAGGAGTAAACATAATTTTAGGACAAAGTCACTTCATTAAAACAGTCGAAGACCTGTATGAAGCTCTTATTGAATCCTCAGCGGGAATAAAATTCGGTCTTGCGTTTTGTGAAGCCTCTGGCCCGTGCCTTGTCCGACATTCTGGAAACGACCCCGAACTTGAGAAAATTGCTGCAGATATGGCATTTAAGCTAGCAGTAGGTCATTCTTTTATCATTTATTTACAGAATGCTTTCCCAATCAATGTACTAAAACGTGTCCAAGCAGTTTCCGAAATAGTATCCATCTTCTGTGCCACCGCTAACCCCGTGGAAGTAATTATTGCTGAATCGGATCAAGGTCGAGGAATCCTAGGAGTCATTGATGGTTTTTCACCTAAAGGGATAGAAACTGAAGATGATATTACAAAACGGAAAGGATTTTTAAGAAATATCGGATACAAGGTACCGTAATAAAGTTTTATCTGATTTAAACTTTCCTACCACAGTGTACACAAAATTCTGAATTTGGTATTAGTTCTTGGCCACAGGAAGCGCAAACTTTTACAATTTTCTCTCCGCAATAAACACAGAAGCTCGTTTGAGGGATGATTTCGCGTCCACACGACCCACAGAATCTTTGTGAGCTGATTGTAGGAGAGTAACTTTGAGAGTAACCTGGAATACTTCTTTCTGGAAAAGTGGTCTCTGAAACCCAATCAGGTTCTCCTAATGGTTTAACTTGTTTAAAGATAAAAGTTGCAAGAAGTCCCAAAAATAGTATGAGGACGGCTGTTTCAAGAAGATAAATGACAAAGGGGTCTAATAAATTACTTAGAATGTTGAAAACAATGGGAAATCCACCCACCACTCCAATGAAACCCAATGAAATCAATAAAATGGGTCGCAAGCGTGAGGATCGAACATTTCTATCAGTAAGGATTTTTAACCAAGTAGGTGGGGAAATAGATCCTCTAGATCTAATTGTTTGTATCAGAAAATATACTCCTGCTGCAGCACCTACCATAAGCGCAAGAAGTAACCAAAGTACATAAAAAGAAAATAGAGTGAGGTCGTTATAATGCTCCAGTCTTGCCAGCCCTATCTGAGCGATAGCTGCAACTCCATTATTTAATCCATGTAAAATTATTGGCCAAATAATATTTCTGGTACGCATATAGAGAAATCCTAAAGCAAGTCCCCCTGCAAATGTACTAAAGAAATGAATTATTGTAAAACCCATGGAACCAAACAAGATATCTTGAGGAGAATGCATTAAAGAAAAGAGAAGGCTAGAAACTAGAAGAACCCAAAATGTTCCAAGACCACGACGTTCTAAGAAAGGTATGAACGTCCTTCTAAAGGCTAATTCTTCACTAACAGCAGCTCCTAGGATGTAGAAGCTAAAAAATAAAAAGTAAAAGAATGGTTCTCCAAGTAAATCTATTGTTGGTTCGAATGCCTGATATGGACTCTCAAACGAAAATCCAAATTCTTCAAGAATTGTAGCTAGAAATGCAACACCAAATGTGAACAAAGCTAACATGGAATAAAGTAATAGAAGTGTGATTGAATGAGAGCCTGGAGGCATACTTTTTTCTTCTGGTTCAACCTTCTTGTTTTGATATAATAAAACAAAAATGAAGATTAAACCAATTTGAGATATTAAATTGATTATAATGTTGATTATTATGTTAAAGGATTCTTCATCAATTTCAGAAAAAAATATTGAAACAATTCCGAGAAGTGGCGTTCCAACCGCTAAAAGTATGCTTACATATGCAACCAAATCAGAGAAAAAGAGCATAAAAAGTAATAGAGCAAATGGATAAATCAAATCACTATTCTGAATTCCTATTGTTTTTGATTCTTTATCTATTTCATTTAACATGGTCTTACACCTGCTTACACTTGAGGTATGAAAAATACTCCAAAAAAGAATGCTCCCAGTGCCCACCATAATGACCACCGAGTATACTTTCGTGCTTTTTTCCCCCCCTCTGCGGGAGGCTCTATAATTATTGTTAGTGAAGTGATTCCAAATATAATTGCTAAAACTGAAAGGAAAAACCAAAACACAGAATTATTATAAATTAATAAGCCTACAATTATTGCAGAAATCATTGTGGCCCCAAAGAAAAACGTAGCAATAAATGCTGCACCTTTTGGACCGATTCTAATTGCAAGTGATTTGTAATTTGTTTCTAGATCCCCCTCATAATCTTGAATATCCTTTATAATTTCCCTCCCAGTTGCCAAAAAGAACGTAGCGCTCAGTATGAGAGTGCAGTTCATGATAACATTGATATCTTGGGGATTTAACAGAAAGAAGCCGATAAATAGTGGTGCAACGTAACCAATTGAAACCCACATATTACCAATGAACCCAGTCCTCTTTATATAATTATATCCTACCCCTATAAAAATACAAATTGAGGTGAAAAAAATTAAAGAGGCTGTAACACGATAGAAAACGACTAGAACCATAGTTAACAAGAAAGTAATTATAAAAAACGCAGTGGACAAGTTTCGTACGTATTCTGGTGTAAAAGCTCCTCTAGCTATCGGTCTATCAAATCTCTTATTAGCTATATCTGTCTCAACATCGTAGACATCATTTAGTGCCTCGATTGCTGAAGCTAATAATAATGTCACAGTCATTCCTATAATTAACCCATCTATTGAAATAACTCCATTATTAAATAGGAAAGAAATGAAATTTGGTAAACCACCTTGAAATACATACGCCATGAAACCCGCTGCTAAAACTGCAAAACTACTCAAGATACCTAGAGAAAACCGAAAAAGATCAAAATAATCTTTGATTCTGGTTGTAAATGCCATAATTTTCTCATTCCGAATCATGATGCAATTTCAAAATAATAAATAGTTTTAATAAAGGGCTCTTTCTTTCTTTACTTGATTCAGATAATTATCAATTATGTATTTATCAGTTTCACTAAGATTAAACCAATCAAATATTAATTCGTCAATTCGAGACTTTTCCTCTGAATAGTCGGTATTTGAGTCTTTTTTTAAATTTGAAATGACTTTTCTTGTTATCTGAATAACTTGTTGTTTGAATTCATGAAATTTTTTTGAATTTTTCTTTGTTGGCAATAGAATTGGCAATCTTTTTATGTTTTCGGGCGTTACATGACCACTCATTCCTCCCAGTGACGTATTGATTATTTTCCCTAAGAAATAACTAGCTAGTTTTGAATTTAGATAACCTAGGAGAAATTCAGTCTCTAAATCTAAGCCAAAAATCAAATTGGTGTTTCCAGCAGGAATAGAATATTCAACATATGTTGCTTTCAGAATTCCATGATGAGCATCAGTTACTATTCCTGATCTAAAATATAAGTGAGGATTTCTAAATACTGCTTGCCTTCCTTTGGAAATTTTAGCTCGATTTTTAATTTCATCTACAGAACTAGGACTCCAATCGACGTACCAACCTTCACTCCCCCAGAAAGGTAGGTAGGCCCCTCTTACGAAAGGAACTAAGAATTTATTCCCTTCAATCCCATTATACCGATAATGTTCTAAGGTAACCTCATCACAAGAGGAAAGATCAAAAATTTTGTCCTCACTAAGGATTCGGAATTTCTTAAGTTTTCTACTACCTCTTTTCATTAATTCCTTACAAAGTTTAGAGTTTTCTATTAGTACTAGATGTGAAGGATTATTGCCTGTTGAAATTCCTTCTCCACCACTCATGTGATTCCTTAATTCTTCAATTTTCCAGTCTCCTTGGATATTATGGGGTGGTGATAGATTTGCCAATTTCATTATTTCTATGAATTTTTGATGAACATTGATCCAAAAAGGATACCCACTAATGTTGTAGTAATCTATCTGATCAATGATTTGAATCTTGTTTTGGGGAGGATTGAAATAATCAGATTGAGATTGAAGCCGATCAACTAGTCTAATTCGATTTGCTCTTCTACCAGTACAAGATTCACAGGAACAATGCCTCTTATCCTGATTTTCTGGAATCCTCTTGGTGTGCTGGTATCCCTTTTCACATAGTTGTTTTGTTAGGGTAATAATACAAGTTCGTGAAGTCGTTTTAGGTCGAAATAAGTCAATTGGAGCGAGTAGAATTTCATCAATTTTGCAGGTATCTAGTATCAATTGTCGGAGTGTTGAATGTGATCTTAAAGATAGAAAAGTATCAGTTCCAATAAAACAAATTCTTCCTTTGTTCTCAACATTTTTAATCGCACTTGCTAAAAAAAATCCAAAAAGGTCGTTTCCTCCAAGTTTATACCCATAAACGCGTTCTTCATCTTGATAAATCCTTTTATACAATTCCTTACGCTCTTTAGATGGAGAAATACCATATGGAGGATTTCCAATTATATGATCAATGTTTTTGGAGGTACATTGTTTCCAACTTTCCAATTCAAGAGTATCATAATCACATATATTTGTTCTTGTTAACGATTGGTTTTGAAGACTTAAAGATAATAAACGGAGAGTTGAGAGGAGTACAGCATATGTATCAATATCATTACCCCAAACTTGAGAAATTGCAGTTTGAATGGCATTTACTGCACTGAATCCAGCCTCTAAATACTTCTTATTAAGGCTATAGATTGATTCTTCTAGAAAATTTCCATTCCCACAGGTAGGATCAAAAACTATTGAGTTACTACCAAGCTCCAGTTTCGAAACCATGTATTGAACTGTAAGTTTTGGGGTATAAAAAGCCCCTAAGGATTGTTGTTGATCGCACAACCTCAATATTTCTTGATAAATGACTCCTATTTGATCATGATCCAACGTATCTAGTTTATATTCCTCAAAAAATTTATTTAATTTGATTCGTGCTTCTTGTGAGGGAATTAAATAATCATAATTCGTTTTTGGAAGAAATAATTGGAAATCAGATGACTTTTGAACTCTCTGAATCATCAAAGATAGAATCTGTTTACTTAGAAAATTCATGGATGCGCGAAAAACAATTTCTCTTTCTATTTTCCTTATTGAAGGAGAAGATATTTCTTGTCTGAGTAGAGAAATTAAATCAGTTAAAATTTCATGAGTTTCTTCCTCGAAACTGGCCCCATCTAAGTCATTAAGCTCCCCCTGAGATATTCGCTTAAATTGATCAGCTTGAGATTGTTGGATGGAAGAAGTAACTGAGTCAAGATCTTGAATAAGATTTTCAAACCAGTTATTTTTCATTATTGATCAATCGATAGATAATATTGCATTTAATGCCTTTTTCCAATGCTTGATTTTATTGATTCGTTTTTGAGGTTCCATCCGAGGTGAAAAGTGATCAGGTTTCTGATTTGAATAAATCTCTTGCAATTGGCTCCTATCTTGCCAAAATCCAACACTTAATCCAGCTAGGTATGCTACTCCCGTTGCGGTCATGTCTGGTTCTGGTGCTCGTATAACCTCAAGATTTGCAAAATCGGCAAGACATTGTAACAAGATATCTGACTTTGAAACCCCACCATCTGCTCTAAGCGACCGAATTGATATTTTTGTATCCTTTTCTAAACCTTCAAGGATATCTACAAGACGGAGAGCTATCCCTTCAAATACTGCTCTTGCAACATGACTCCTATGTGTGCTTAATGACAATCCTAAGATTGTTCCTCGCGTGTTTGGAGAAAAGTAAGGAAAGCGTATTCCTGAAGGTGTAGGAATGAAAATTACCCCATCTGTATCTTCACACTTTGTTGCATATTCATTTAGAATCTTTGGCGTATCACTCAGTCCAATTCCTTGTCCAAGCCAGTCTATTAATGTACCTGCAGTTGCTACATACCCTTCAAGCATATAAGTCCCTTTTCCATCAATTACCCAAGCAATAAGTGGAAATAGCCCTCGTTTTGAAAGCTTTCCTTTCTCCCCAACGTTCATGTCAACAAAACTCCCTGATCCTTGTGAGATTTTAACATCCCCTTTTTCAAAACAGCAATGTCCAAAGAGAGCTGCTTGTTGATCACCACAGGCAGCTCGAATTGGAATCTCCACACCTTGAAACAAAGAAGATTCAGTGGTACCAAAGTCCCCATTAGTATCTTTTAATTCAGGAAGAATTTCCTTAGGGATCCCATAAATCCACATAATAGGTGCATTCCACTTTAGTTCAAAAGGATTCAGGAGACCTGTAGCTGCGTTACTATAATCAATTGCATGAACCTTTCCACCTGTTAATTTATAGATAAACCAAGAATCAATGGTACCAAAAGCAATTTCTCCTGCTTTACATCTATCGTATAAGCCATCGATATTATCAAGAACCCAACGTAATCGTACAGTAACATGATCAGTTGTGTAGTTTAGCATGGAAGTTGCTGTAAGCATTGTATTTCGCGTAATCCTGCTAATAACCCAAGCGAATTTCTTCAAGAGACGCCATTTCTTATTCTTATTCATTTGATCACATGTATTTGCTGCACGTACATCAGCCCAATTTATGAAGTTGATAACAGGTTTTCCAGTATCTCGCTCCCAAAGAGTAAAACTTGCTCGTTGATTTGTGATTCCAATAGCTACTATATTTTCTGGTCTTACGTCTGTTCTTTCAAAGATTCTGTTAACAACAGTAAGCAATGATTGCCAAAGCTCGATTGGATCATGTTCAATCCATCCTGACTTCGGATAGAGCGCAATTGTCTTTTCATACTCATGAGCAACGATTTCCCCTTTTTTATTAAACAATACTGCTCTTATTCCAGTCGATCCACTATCTAAAGCAAGTATGTACTGCATTTTGATCTCTTCGACCTTTAGAAATATTAAATTATAATCGAAAAACTATGTTATTAGTGCAATGCTTGAAAAAATTTAATGCATTAAAATCACTTCTTTACTTTCTTTAATTTTAGTCATAATATAACTGGAAAAAAAGTGCCAGATAAGGAGGATTTTTTAAGGCACAGATTAATAGATTAATTGTAATTCTTTATTTGTTGACTGGGAAATATCTCCTAAAAGTTAAGTAAGTTTAAATGTGATTAAAAGATGCCAGAACAACAAAGAGTTTTTATTGCTGGAGGGACTACCACCCCCTTTGATTATCCATTAAACCTTCAAATAGAGGAGATGGTAGCAAATTGTATCCGGCAACTCTATTTAGATGTTCCCGAGTTTCATCTCAAAGATGTTAGGGAAAAAGGGATGGTTGTTTATTCCCATTTTTCTGTGCATTTCAGTCATCAGTTAACAGCCTATTGGATCCTCCATGACCATCTAGGTTTAGTTGGAGTCCCTCATTTTCGTATAGATAATGGTGGTAATACAGGTGGGTCTGCTCTGTATGCTGCTTATGCTCTTGTCCGCTCTGGACTTGCAGATATTGTACCTGTTATTGGCTATGAACTAATGGGATCAGTTTCACAGAGCAAAGGATCGGAGTTCATCGCTATTGCATCAGATACTAGATATGAGGCCATGCTTGGAGCCAATTACACTAATTACTACGCAGGGTTAGCAAGGGTTT
>JBHLPG010000176.1:0-7905 GCA_048939725.1 Promethearchaeota archaeon
AAATCCTACAATTACAACAATGAAAACTCCTATGAAAGCCCACTTAATCCAGTTCGAGGAGGCTCTAGGAGAAGGTCTGTAAGAACTAGTATAACTAGGTGCAGAAGATACACGGTTATACGAACTGAAAACTGGTTTCTCTGGAGGTTGGGATTCCTTTATAAAATGTGGTTTAGTTGGGGTTGAGGTTGTTACTTTACTTCCACAATATTCACAGAAGAGTGAATCCTCTGCGATCCTTCCACCACATTTTGTACAAAATTTTGTCATGTTTTTTGCTCCTCAAGCTATCTAAATCTAAATGAACGATGATAATTCCTTTATAAATAACATTAGATTGTGGAATAAATCCTAAAACTTAGTGCTTTTTTGCATTGCTTTAACAATGGAAAATCGAGTATATTCAAGGAAGATTTCTTCTAGCAAAATCTGACAAGATCCTGTGCTCTGCTCGTCGTAATCTTTCTTGCATTGCAACGCGTTTGATACCAATATCCTGAGCCAAACTCGTGATAGTAATTTTTGAGCGTCTAGGGATCTCATAGTAACCTTTTTTGTATGCGAGTGTGAAAGCTTCTAGTTGTTTTGGGGTGAGAAGGGTTGATTTTGATTTGAAAGGTGTTGAGCTTAATGATACGATTTTGACTGTAGAAAATCGTGATTTCAATGTTGATAACAATGCTTTGAGAGCTCTTCGGGAAGGAGAATATACTGTGTGATATTGAACACCTCTGGCAATAATAATGGGGAGAAGTGACATACTTCCACTTTCTAAGATGGTTTCATAAATGGAAGGGTAGTCTAGATTATGTATCGAACGTGTGAAATAAATACTTGGAGAAGAATATGTTACTTCAAATTCAAGAACACTCTCGGATTTCTTAATGCTATCAATATAGGATTGGATAGTTTTTTCACCCCCCTCCAATGCCTCGATAAGTCCGTAGCCCTCTGGTAGTTTGATTGTTACTATCGTTATTTTTACAGGGATTTTCTCTGTTAATTCACATAAATAGTAATCTTTTGAGCTTATCTGGAGGTTGGTTTGAATCAATATAAAAACATCCGTCGTATGACGGGAGAAACTATATTTCTCTTAATATTTTTGTTTATCCGGTGTGAAAATATTGGCCCGATTCGGTGATATAACAAAACAATTTTCAAAAGCTCATCTCTTTGCCATATCACAAGCCATTTTTGTTACTATTCTCTGGTCAACATCTTGGGTGATCATTAAATTTGGGCTTGAGGAGATTCCACCTTTAATATTTGCAGGACTTAGGTATTTACTTGGAGCAGTGATTTTACTTATATTAATTCTCTTCAATAAAGAGAATCGGAGCTCATTAGTCTCTCAAACTAGCAATTGGTGGTTATCTATTGGTTTATATGGCTGCATCTTTATTGCAGTCACACAGGGAGGACAATTCATTGCTTTGAATCTCCTACCAGCTATAACAGTTTCTTTTGCTTTGAATCTCACACCCATTATTGTGGTTTTTCTTTCTATCGGATTATTAAAAGAAGTACCATCTTCTTCACAGATTCTATTATTTATTATAGCTCTTATTGGGGTAATATTCTACTTTTATCCCGTCAACCTTTCCATTGAGCTCCTTGGGTTCTTAGTTCTCTCAGTATTAATATTAGCTAATGCGCTTTCTTCAATTTTAGGCAGATCTATTAATCGAACTGAAACTACACCACCTATAATTGTAGCTGGGGTAAGCATGGGGATTGGGTCAATCATCATGCTAGCATTGGGAATTGCAATTGATGGATTTCAAATTATTCTTTCATTATCAATACTCTCTATTTTGTACATAATCTGGCTTGGGGTTGTGAACACTGCCCTCGCTTTTACTCTCTGGAATAAAGCAATGCAAAAGCTGAGGGCGATGGATTTGACAATTATCAATAGTACAATGCTTCCCCAGATTGTCCTTCTATCAATCATTTTCCTCGGGGAATTACCTGTTCTAAAAGAATGGATTGGCTTATTCTTGATTATTATAAGTACTCTATTAATCCAGCTTAGCCAAGCTAGAAGAGAATCTAAGGTTTTGAATCCTTCTTCCTGAAATACTTTCTAATATATAAAACACTTAACATTACTAAGACTAATCCAAACCCTGGTGTTTCATTAGCTTTAGTTTCCGATAAATCATCTTCAGGAGGGATTGGGGGCATCCATGGATTGTTTAATCCTGTTGTATCTATATTTAATGAAGTGAGGTCTTCTTCACTTAATTTTGTTATTAGTCCAGAGTCCACTAATGCAGTGTACCATAGATTGGCAGTGTTTATAGCTGCGAGATCAAGTCGCGCATTTATCATCTCACCAATAGTCATCCACATGTCTTTGATTGTATCTGTTGTTCTTATTCCACTTGGAGCTAATATCTTGTCCGTTTCAAGAATAAAAGAAACATTTCCAAGACCTGTTTCAATAGAATTAAGTGTTAGATTAAACGGTGATTTCACATAAACTGCTGGTTTATTTGTAAAGTTTACATCATCCAGATAACCCTTTGTTTCGTGCTCTAATAGAACAAATTCAATAAAATCATGAATTCCATCTTGTTTAGTCAGCTGTCCATCATAGTTCAATGTTGCATGAAATGGCATCGTTGCGTCGGCTATATAATGAGATAACCAGCCCATGTGAATTATCGTAAGTTGCCAAGCGGTATTATTAGAGGGATTGGTAGCTATCATCGACATGGAAGAAGTTACCTTACGAGTAAAATTCTGGACTGTCCACTCAATGACCCCTTTCTGATATTTTTTAGTCGTGCTAGAAACATTGATACCTACAAATTCAATATCTTCAGCGGTAAATTTACCATCAATCAAGTGTGCATTTTCAGGTAAGGAGACATTGTAGATGGTGCCATCCTTTTCCTTTGTATCATGATCATCAAAATGTCGGGGAGCTTCTTGGTTATATAGATCCATACGATATCCTTTTAAATAGTCACGAAATTGGTCAGGGCCTTCAGCATGAAGAGATAGAAAGTCTGAATAATCTATGAAGAATTCTTTCCAAGGCGAAGGGAGAGAAAAAATGGCTTGTCGAATAATAATCCCATGAGTTTGATCTTCCCACTGTATTTCAGCTTTAACTATTCTATTCTGGTTTTTCACCATCATCATCGGAATAACTATAGCAAAAAGAATGAAGAAGGCAAGGGAAATTTCCTTATATTGAAATTTCTTTAATTTCATGGTATCAATTCACATCATAATCGAGAAAGTCAAGCTCAGAATAGCAGATTGAATACTATAAACCAAATTAATAGAAAAACATTTTGCTAAAATAACTGAATCTTTTTTAAATGCGTATTTATATTATGATACTATTTGTCTATTTCCGTAACAAGTAACAAAATTAATAAAGTCGGATTATCTTGTTTTTGTTGGCCCTCTATATGTATATATAGGCCTATATATACAATTTTTTCTAAAGGGTTCGGTTAAAAGATAAACCAATATGAAGAGATACTTTATCTGTTTCCAGAACTAGCAGAAAAGAATCAAATCATGAAATGGTGAAATAAATTGAAAAAAGGATATGAAAGAATATTTTTAATCTTAGTTTTTACACTTTGTTTGGTAGCTGCTACTTCTATGAACGTTGCAGCCGATAAGGTGGCAAACCCCGAGCTATTAATCCACAACGGATCAGGAGCGTACCACAGAACAGGTAATCTTACTGATACCGCAGATGGTTGGGGTTATGATGTAACTGAAGTCAAGAGTGTTAACGAATCCATTCTTAAAAACGCAGACATTCTAATCCTGAATGCCAATGATGGCTTATTTGAGAATGAATCAGATTGGATCGTAGAATGGTGGGAAGCTGGTTACTCCAAAACGGTCTGGGTCGCTGGCGATAGTGACTATGGTGGTTACTTCAACTATGACCCCTTAAATGAACTTCTTGTTACCCTAGGTGGCCATATGATTCTCCAAGATGATGCCATTAGTGATCCTGAGAGTAATGATGAGGCAGCCTATCGTGTTATATCAAACGTTACCAATTCCGAGTATGATGACAATCTGACTAAAGGTATCAACCTAGTTGTTACACACAGTCCTTGCCCTGTTGCCCCCTATGATGGTGGAGTCAATGGAAAAGGAGACTTTGTGACTTGGGATTCTTTAACAAACGCTGATTGGCTTTTGAATACTTCTCCCGCGGCACAAATTCTAGATCAGGACTTTGACGACGATGATGTATGGGAAGGTTATGCACCACTATCTAATGGATCTGTAACTACTCTTGGAATCGAATGGGGTTTAGGGCCCGAAGATTTGTCCAAAATTATTGTTTCAGGTGAAGCAATCTACTCTGATGGTGAAGAAATGTTCTCAGATAAATCAGAGAATGCAAAGATTGATATTGACACCATTCCATTCGTAAAGGCCCTCCTTGAATGGGGAACCCCTGAAGCTAAACCAGGTGCTGCTCCTGGTTTCACTGTAGTACCATTCTTCCTAGCTTTAGCATTTGTCGCAGTCATTGTCAGAAAACGTCGATAAAAACTTTCCCTCTCTTTTTTTTTTTCAAAGAGAAAAAAGAATGAAGTCCAAAGGATAAGTGGATCTTTCTAATCTAGAAAGACTAAGACAAAAAAAAGGAGTTCTTCTTTCCTTATAAAGGGTATAAATTAACTGGATGATTCGTAAATTAGATTTATTGTTCTTAATTTGAAATAAAAATTTGATAAGAAGCTTCAATTGAAGGAGGCTTATCTGAATGGTCGAAGTTCGATTAGAAAATGTGACAAAAAAATTCGGAGAAGTTATAGCAGTAGATAATGTATCTTTTGAAGTCCGTGAAGGCGAAATTTTGACCTTACTTGGTCCATCTGGCTGTGGAAAATCGTCCACGTTACGAACAGTTGCAGGATTCTATTATCCAGATTCAGGCACTATATATTTTGGTGATAAAGATATTACAAATGTCCCTCCACAGGATAGGAACACTGCAATGGTTTTTCAAAATTACGCTCTATGGCCTCACATGTCAGTACGTAATAATGTCACCTATGGGTTGAAATTAAGAGATATCCCCAAAGAAGAACAGAATAAACGTGCTGCAGATGCATTAAAAATGGTTCAAATGGAAAAATTCATTGATCGAATGCCCAATAAATTATCAGGGGGACAACAACAAAGAGTTGCTGTCGCTCGGTGTTTAGTGGTTAACCCAGATGTCTTATTAATGGATGAACCGTTATCAAATCTTGATGCCAAGCTACGAATTGAAACACGCAGAGATATACGAGATCTAGTAAAGGAACTGGATTTAACAGCAATCTATGTTACTCACGATCAAGAAGAGGCTTTGAGTATCTCTGATTATATTATCGTAATGGATGAGGGTAGGATAAGACAACGAGGAAAACCTCGAGATATATGGGAACGTCCCGAAAATTGTTTTGTAGGTACATTTATAGGTGAAGCAAATTTATTGGAACTTCCAGTTCAATCTGTTACAAACGGTACAGGTGTAATACAGATTACTGATACTGATCGTGTTTTAAAAACGACATACGGAGTTGAACTTGAAGAAGGAGGGAAAGCAAGAATAGTACTACGCCCAAATAGATTTAAAATTAATTTAGAAGAAGATAAAAGTGCAAATCAAATTCCAGCAAATGTTAGAGCAATGATGTATCTTGGAACATTTGAAAGGATTACTGCAAGATTAACCAATGGGAGTGATATAATTATCTATAATGATGAAGATATTCGTTTAGAAGTTGGCCAAGATATCTTCTTGAGAGTAAAACCTGAAGACGTCTTTGCATTTGGCCCAAAAGCATATTAAATTTTCAGTTATAGTATTTTAAGGAGATGATTGATTTGAAACAAAGTCGAAGAATAGTGATTTTAATTGTAAGTATGATTTTTGCTATTTTTTTATTCGGAGCTGTCGGTAATATCAGCTCCGTGATTGGTACAACAAATAAAACACAAGCAACATTATTCGCTGTCACAAGACACGATTTCACAATTTATGACAAGTATGAGACTCGTTTTAAGCAACTTTATCCAGAGGTTGGTGATATTCAATGGTTAGAGCTTGCTGATGTGTCTGCTTGGAGATCAGCCATCAAAAGTCCCAGTTATAACATCGATATCCTATGGGGTGGTGGTCCAACATTCTTCAATGTTTTAGCTGATGAAGATTTGATTTTACCCATCCAAGATGCAACTCTCGAGTCATATCTTGATGAAAATGTCCCTGAGAAAATGGCAGGGGCTGAAATGAAACGAAAAGACAATGGTGAGTATTCATGGGTAGCTGCAGCAGTCTCATCATTTGGGTTTACTGTTAATCATAAAAACTTAGAAACATATGGTTTAGAAGTTCCAGGAAGTTGGGAAGAGCTTGCTTCACCTGATTACTTCTTGGGGACAACACAGCATGCCATAGGGATGGGTGATGCCCCAGAGACAACCTCTAACACTAGGATTTACCAAATAATTCTACAAAAATTCGGTTGGGAAGCAGGATGGGATATCCTAACACGAATGCACGGTAACTCAAAGATCTTCGAACAAGGATCAGGAGCAACTAGAGATTCTGTTGTAACAGGTGAACAAGCTGTAGCAATGACAATTGATTTTTATGGTTATCAAGCACAAGTTCAGAATGAGGATTGTGAATATATCCTTCCTGAAAATGAAACTTATATTAATGCAGACCCCATTGCCGTAGCATCATCCACGGCAAATCGAGAATTAACTGAAAAGTTCGTAGAGTTTGTGATGTCGGTTGAAGGCCAAGCAATGTGGCTAGATGATACAATTAATCGCGTTCCAGTTCTTTATGAGGCGTTCGAATATTCCAAGACAAATTTTGATAATGAACGTACAGATCTAGAGGCAGTTTATCTTAATCTCAACACTTCAGCTCAAACTATTGACTTTAGTGAGGATCAAGCCCTTTCAATTTTTGATTCTATGCGATTTCACTGCCATGGTGCATACACCAAGTCGCAGGAGTATTTATACGATACTTGGGGTGAGCTTGTCAAACAATATCGGGCAGGTACAATTTCTGAAGCGGAATTCCGTTCACTATCTCGTGAAATGAGCGACCCACCCGTAACATTAGCAGAAATGAAACAGAAAGAATCAGATTACGTGGCAAATCCAAATCTTAGAGACCAGATTATCAATGATTTTAAAAAGGCAGCTCTAGAACGATATGCAGCAGTAAAAGAAAAGATTACAGAAGAGATCAATGATTTTGATGACAAAGGCTCTTATTTCGATGAATTTAAGGTTGAAATAACAAGTCCAACCGAAGATTCTACTGTAAGTGGAACTACTACTATCAAAACAAATGCAGTAGAATATGGTACCTGGTCTTTTGTCTATGGACTAAAGAATATGGCTTTTTATATCGATGATGAGCTAGTTGAGAATGTGACTACTAAACCATTTGAAGCTTCTTGGGATACATCTGGAGCAGCATCAGGTACACACATTATCAGAGTAGTTGCCCAAGAGTACACTGGAAGACTCACAACCGATATTATTCAAGTGAATATCGGTACAGCAGCTTCATTCCCCCTACTGAATATTACTACTCCAGCAGACAACAAAATTTTTGACAACGCAACAACAATCTCGATTGATGTGACTGCTGAACAGGCTGGGGATTTTCAAATTGACTATGTGCTTCTTGAAATTGTTGGTTCAAGCGGACAAGTTCTATACAAGAATGTCACATCAGGATTTGATGACATCAGTGTTATGTGGGATAGTACCAAAAATCTCAGTGGCAATTATACAATATTTGCTATGGTGTATTATGAAAACAGTAATACACAGTATAAAGGTGTGAAGGTATTTATCCAGAGGCCTACTAAGGAAGCAAACGGC
>JBHLPG010000177.1:0-7903 GCA_048939725.1 Promethearchaeota archaeon
TTATCAACCTACTCGGATTCTTTTCGGTTGGCAGCGTGTGAATGAAATTGGTTTTTTTGCTTGAAAGTTGCAACAAGAAAAATGAATTATTTCCATCGACTAACTCAATAACCAAATAAGGTATTAGATCAGTCTTTTTGTGAAAAAATTTAAAGGGATTCTCCCTATTAATAATGAAGAATCTCAAAGGGGAATATAAATGTCTTTTATCAAAGAAAAATTGGATGAATTGGATGCTTCATGGAAAATTGCGTTTAAAAAATCATTACTTGTATTCGGGTGTTATCTTGGAGTCTTAATTATCTGTAATATACTACTAATGGGATTATTTATAGTTCTTTATATTTTGAATCCATTTATTCCGCAAGAGATGACGTCTATGTTCTTCAACGACGTTATGTTCCGTTTTATTCTAATCTATGTTCCTCTCCTTGGCTTGTTCACTGGTTTGTTTAAAGCACTATTAGACATATTGACATTGACAAGAGAGGAAGTTCCATCTTCTTAAGAATATATTTGGCCTTTGGAAAGCTTCTTTCAATAATTCTAGAAAATATGGTAAAGGCAGAGAGAGATCATAGACAATAATAAAGTATCCTTGCTCAAAAATATAGAATTATGAGAGGAAAAAGTATGAGAAAATTCAATTATTATCAACCTACTCGGATTCTTTTCGGTTGGCAGCGTGTGAATGAAATTGGAAAAGAGATTTCCCGTATTGGAAAGAAGTGTCTTCTTGTCACTGTTAAATCCTTTCCCGCCTTACAACCTGTATTTGACAAAGTAAAAAGATTGTGTCTTGAAGCAGGAGTTGAGGTGACTCATTTTGATGGTGTTGTTCCCAATCCAGACATCTTTTGCGTTAAATTAGGTTCTGAAATGGCGGTTGAAAATAAAATTGATGTTGTTTTAGGGATCGGTGGGGGTTCAAGTATTGATACTGCTAAAGCGGTGGCTGTTGGTGCCACTCATGAAGGAGAAGTGTGGGATTACCGTCTAGGACAGAAAAGAGTGGTAAAGAATCAAGTTCTTCCAATTATCGCTATCCCTACTACAGCAGGCACTGGATCCGAAGTCACACCAATGGCTGTAATAAAAAATCCTGAGGAAAAGTTCAAGTCTGCACTTGCTGATTGGTCTCTAACCCCAAGGGTTAGTATTGTTGACCCTGAACTTACCCTGACCCTTCCACCGTATATTACTGCAGCAACTGGTTTTGACGTTTTTTGTCATGCATTTGAAAGTTTTTTACATAAAAGAGCTTCAGATTATATCGATCTTCTCGCTTTAGAGGCAATAAGACGAGTGATTAATCATCTTCCAGTTGTTGTTAAAGATGGCTCAAACAAAGAGGCACGAGAAGCGATGTCATGGGCAAGCACCCTTGGGGGGATTTGTATTACAAATGCGGGTACTACACTTGCCCATGGAATTGGTATGGCTATTGGAGGGCATGTTCCAGATGTATTGCATGGGGAAGTACTAGCAGCTATGTATCCTAAAGTTAATCAGTGGACGTGGAAACATGCAAAATCAAAATATGCAACTGTAGGTAGAATATTTAATCCTGATTTGAAAAATGAACCTGATGAAGTGGCAGCAGAAGAATCATGCAATGAAATAGATGAGTTTCTGAAAAAAATTGGTTTATGGCGTAATTTAAGGGAGATAAACGTGCCTGAAAAGCAACTAAAAGCAATCGGGGCTGATACAATGAAACTCAAAAACTATACTGTTCATCCTAAAGTCCCAACCCTTTTAGAAATAAACAATCTTATTTTAGCGAGCTATGATAAGTAAATCATGATGATTGCAAGATGAACAGGACATCGATTTCTATCTAACTGAGTCTGTTGAATAATCCATCAGATATACTTACTCTTTCATCTACCCCTCTTGAGTAACGTTGATACATGCTTGAACCACCGCCTGAACGAGGTGAATCCGTGCAGTGTGTGAAAGCATACTAATTGGTTCCCCAAACAACCCATCGAACGTTTCGAGGATAATTTGGAGCGCCTCCTCTTCCTGTGGAAGGAGGTACATTGTCGGATACTGCATGATTTTCTGATGGAATCGGGTTAGATCTAAGGGCATCGATAAAGCCTTCTCCTATCGTTGACTACAAGTAGTGCCATACTGGAAAGGTTTATTAGTCTGAAAATTTAGGATATATAAAGGGTGATGGATAATACCTGAATGATTACGTCATCGTATGCCATGGGGTTGTGTCAACTAAGAAAGTTCTTTTCTGACCTGACAGAACCCCCTCCCTCCCCCCAACTTCAATCACCCCCAGAATATGTCTTTAAATAATAGTGGGGTTCATGAAAACCGCGAATTATACCAATAGACAGATATGGTTTTTTTCGCTTGTCAATGGGTTTTTTGCTGGATTCGGACTTTATTTTGGTGGTGGGGATATAATCTATGGAGTATTTGGATTTATCTTCTTTTTCTATGTGACTCGTCGAATTGCCATCAATTGAGAGGTATGATGGTTGTTTATCAGTCATGAAAAGACAGCACACATTCTATCAGATACAATCTATACCAGGTAATCATTACACTCTCTATAGTAAGGAATTACCATACAAGAGTTTAACAGAGATAACCTTTAGAGAAGATATTGTTACATCTGAAACAGCAACGTATCTTTCATCTGGAGGAAACATCACGTTTTATTTAGAAAATTTCATTACTCTCAAGTGGGCGGGGAGACATCTTTCCCAAATAAGTGGCCCAGTTCAAACAGTCACAATCCCTTGAAAGGGATCTTTGCCTTCTTAGAAATTTTTTTTAATTATCACTAGACAAATTTTCAAAACAGAAGAAGCTATACTGACCAATTTTCAGCCTTATAGCATTCTTTTATGGTGTTATTATGGACTTAAAACAAAATGTTTTATTTTATCAAGAACTAACAAATAATGCTTGGCCAGCCAAACAATATTCATTTTTTAATGGGTGGATTGTTCGTTTTTCACATGGGATGTTTGATAGGGCGAATTCTGTTCTTCCAGTCTATTACTTTGGTCAAAATTGTAAAAATGATGTTCATTTAGTAGAGGAAATGTACCAGAAGAGACATCTTAACGTTATTTTTCAAATCCCTGAATATACTTCACCAGATCATCTTGATAATGTCCTAGAAACTATGGATTACTTGGTTAAATCTCCAACAACAGTCATGATGAAAACATTAACCCATAAGAACTCTTCTACTACTTCTCCTCAATGTACTGCACAAAAAGCTGATTTTACTAATACCTGGTTTAAAACATTCCAAACTTTCTCCAATATGCCTATCGAAAAATATATCCAAATGGAAGCAATAATTCGTAGAATTTTCCCTGAAAAAGTCTTTTTTACAGTAAAAGAAGATGACCGAGATGTAGGGGTCACATTAGGCGTTGTAGAAAGACGTCACATGGGTATTTACTCGTTGTTGATTGATCCTATGAAGCGAAGACGATCATATGGTTTTTCTTTCATGCGTTTCATTGAAAATTGGTGTATAAACAACTCAATTCACAGTATTTATCTCCAAGTAGAGCAAAATAATCATCCTGCTTTAAACATGTATTCAAAACTAGGATATAAAGAATTATACTCTTATCACTATCGTATTAAAGTCAATTAGAGGTTGAAACTGCTGTCTTTAGTTCTAGAATAGTTCGTGAAAGCGAGGTAACTTATTCTAGATCTAACGAAGAACATTTTCCAAGTGATGTGGATTTGTTGAAGTAATGCTTTTTAAACCCAAGGTAGTTTTAGTATGACTATGAAGAAGAAAAATGGTTTAATTTGCCCCAATTGTTCCATAGAAATGGATTTTATTACTTTTTTAAAGGCACCTACCCCCTGGCACCTTAAATGCAACATATGTCAAACCAAGTTAAGATTAAAAAGATACCGAGGAGCAACCACCCTTTTCGCATTTATTCTTGGGATAGTTTTAGGGCTCCTCCTACTCTATCTATTCTTTTTGTTTATTAATAACATTGGGTTCTTCTTCATATTTGGCGGTGTCTTTTTTATCTTCAGCATTGTTCTTTTTGAGATTATTGGATACACTCTTGCTAGAAAGTTCGATTTTGGTCTTGAAGTTCGGTAACGTCCTCCTATTGGAAGATGCTTTTCTATTTCATTAATCCCTTTAATTTTTGGGCTTCACGAACATACTCTTCCATCTGGGCAAATTCTATTCGTTGGGCGAGTGAGGAGTCACTCTGAATGAGTCCTTGCCACTTGGAATATTCCGTTTCAAAGCGTTCTCTCTCCTGCTCTACTTGTTTAACTAATAAATTCAAATTCTTTTCGTTTGCCATTTGATACGCTTGGTCGAAATTTCTGAATGCACCTTGAAAATCTCCTTCTATCATGGCTAATTTTGCCTGTAACACTAATGCTTCTACTGTAATGTAAAATGATTTAGATAATTGTCCCATTTCCTCAAATTTTTGAAGAATTCCTTTAGCTTCTTGTAACACCTCTTTCTCCCCGAATATTTTCAATTCAATCAATAGGAGTTCACATAGCTGGGTCATTGCGATTAGTTTCATTTCCTGTGAGTCAGTTTCGCTGACAATTGTAGCCAAAATTTCTTGAGCTTTGAATTTGTCTTTGGCGCGAGGACTCATTTTTAGTATTAATGCCTCGGCTAAACGACTTTTGAGACTAAAGATTGCTTTTGGATTCTTCTCATGAAGGTCGTTCAACCTGACCAGGTATGTTTGAGCTTTAATCTGATCCTGTTGTGTAAAAGCGGACAACAGGAGATTAAATAAGACATCAGAAATGAGTTGATTGTCTCCTATCGATTCCCATAAAGCGAGACTCCGTTCCAGATACTCAAAAGAAAGGTCTAATTCATCTTTTTGCCTGTAGAGACTACCTATACTCAGTAACAAAAACGCAGTCCCGAGTGGATTTCCAACCTCATCATCCAGGTTTAAACATCTTTGATAATATCTGAGAGCATTGTCTATCTCGGCTTTACCTGAGTAGGTAACACCAATATTGTGTAATATCGTTGTAATGAGATCTAGGCTTTTTGTTGTTTCAGCTAAAGTTAATCCTTTGTGATAGTACTCTAAAGCTTTATCTAAGTCCCCTTTATCTACTTCTACAAATCCTGCTTTCACATTATAGAATTTAGCTACCCAATATGCCCCTTGTTTTTGTTCTGCTAATGATAGCGATTGTAATATAGTATCTCCTTTGGTGATAACCTTTAAACCTTCTTTCTGACGATGCAGTCGACATAATGGGTATACCTGGGCAACTTTCAATCCTAATGACAGTATTGGATTAATTGTGGGTGCTTCTGCTTCTACTTGTTGAGCCAGTTCTAAGGCTTTTTCACGCTCCCCAATCCGTTCTAAGGCTCTACTTTTATAAATTAAGCATTCTACCCATTTATCTACGGTCATTGACAAGTCCTCCCACCTTTCACTCACTGGTGTCAAATAGTCCAAGACTTCTTGATACTTTCCGTGATCAAAAAGCTCATTTACCTGTGTCAGATCCATGGTTACCTTGCCGAGTCCTGCATTAACTCATAATAAAGATTTCTATCCAATAGGTTTTCCCTTAGAATGAGGTTGAACACTCAGATCTTGGACTAGGTTATATATTCCTACAATTAAGAGGAAACCCGAAATTACATGAATGAACAACGAAACAATGTTTAGCAATTGAGTAAATGCCACGAGATCACTACCAACGGGGAAAAGAAACATCATGGATAGAACATTAAATGTCAGCCATCCCAGATTGAGTGTTTCAGCAAGAATTATGAAGATCAGTCCTTGATGTCTAGTACGAGAATATAACACCAAAACAAAGATAATTATGACTATAGAGACTGGAACATGGCCAAAAATAGACATATTTGCCATAATATCCAGCATTACACTTAATCCATTATTGTTTATCATTTCTTTTTACTCCAAAATATTTTTTAAATCTGTTGGCGCTATAGATCGTACCTCTTGTCCTAAAAATTCAAATAGGAGTTTTAGTATTGAAAAATGAGTTTTCCCCTTCAATCTTCCACACCTTCCAGAAATCACTACTAGGTTACGAATTGGTGTATAATAAATGTTTACTCAAATTGTGATCTTGATCTGAATTTTCAGGAGTAAATAAGCCTATTTGGCATACCTAGGAAGAGTGACTCTTGGTTTGATTTCTTCTTTTGAGAGGCTCTTCTCATGAGTGATAGTATCCCCTCTTTTCATTTTACTCATATT
Organism: Promethearchaeota archaeon; assembly: GCA_048939725.1. Lineage (GTDB taxonomy): Archaea > Asgardarchaeota > Heimdallarchaeia > Hodarchaeales > Hodarchaeaceae > Hodarchaeum. Next base: position 6,258 of record JBHLPG010000177.1, read on the forward strand.
CCGCAGAATGTGGATCGTGCGAGTATTAATGTCTTTCAATATGCGAAAGAGACTTTCGCGTTTGAATATGCTATTTTTGACCCCAAAACTGTCCATATCCACATGTCTCCTAATAAACGTGGCTGGTTTCGCAAGAAAGGGCTAGACTCTGGTATCGCAACTATCCAGCAGTTTGCTACAGCAATGGGATTACATCCTGACTTTCACCAGATCCAATCTACTCCGATCCATAATGTATTAGACATTCTTTCAGCTTCCTTTCAAGTTGGTTCTGATGGCCCGAAATTCTTCTGTGGGGGAGTCTTAGGTCTTGAAGGTACTGCGACACCTCCGATCACCATAGCAGATGGCTTTACCAATGATGTTCTTGAGATTCTTACGGATGATCCACAATTTGCATTCCTTCAATTTATCTTTAAATCCATTAAAGTCCCCAAGGAGTATCGATCTGATGAGGAACATGATCGGCATCTAAGTCATGTTAGGTTTGACATCCAACAGGGTCGAGTTGAGCGACGTTTCCAGCCTCAACGGATGAATATCATGGAGGAAACGGGCTGTTTTAAGTTTTCTCCTCGCATTTTGGTTGCGGAGATCACCCCTAACGCCTTGAAAGCGAAACTGGATCGGTTAACTGTCTTATTTGTATCGAAAGGCCTTAAAGTTCGCACTTATCCCACGTTTTTCCGACGATTTTCCTCCTTCAAGAGTCTGTGTATATCCCGCAAACTCATCTCCCCCATGGTATTGGATGGTTCCTCGTTGATGAGCTTCATCTCGCCTCCCCAGCAGCAATTCTGTCATGATGGATATACTCTGGTTCCTAATAAAGCTGATTACCACCTTTCTACTGGTGTCAGTGAAACTTCTTTTCAACATGCAATCAACCTTGGCATTCCCATCATTAGTGGAAAGACCTCTAACGTTCCCTTATTGGTTGATGGCAAGGATCTCTGTCGTCACATGGCTGTCTTTGGTATGACGGGGGAGGGCAAGAGTCGGTTTATTTATGGTTTAATCCAAGAATTTCATCGGAAAGGGGTGAACTTTCTCATTTTCGATCCCAAGGGGGAGTACCTTTCTCCCGTCAAGATGTTTTGTGATGATTTCCTCTATCTCAAACCTGGTTCCTCCTCTTTTCCTTGGGGAATCAACATTTTTCAAATTCCTCTGAACGATGCAGGTCATCCACTCATCCCCGTTGAAGACCACATCCAATTTGTTGTCTCTATATTAGAACACATTTTCGATAATGAGGATGCAGTGTCTCCCCAGATGCGCCGGATGCTCCACTTAAATGTTATTCAGACTGTGAAAGAACAGGGGGACTTTCGGAGGTTTCTCTTCTACCTCGAGAATCCTGTTGAGTTAGGCATGAAGGGCTCTTACCTGGAGAATACTGCAGCTGGGATTATGAATCGCGTGGAGAAGCTCTTCTTTGGTAATACAGGACGCTGTTTCACGGTCTCTAAGACCACCTTCGAGGTGGCCAAACTCCTTGACCGGAATGCCATTATTGACCTCTCTGCGTTTGAGGCTATGGAGGATCAAAGTGGTCGGGAAATTTTTCTGAATGTGATCTTTCAAAACTTGTATTACTATGTCCGTACCTTTCGGGCGCCCTTCAAGGAAGAAGCTTTACCGAA
>JBHLPG010000017.1:0-31025 GCA_048939725.1 Promethearchaeota archaeon
TGTCCCAATCAGGAGTGATACCTGGAGCAGCGAGGGGGAGTATGCCGCTACCGCCACTTGCATAAATATACCAATCATCCCAAGGATCATTTGCCCAATCATCCTTCCAACCTGGAGCTCCAATGAAACCATTCCACCAAACGCCTTCAGAGTCCTCGCCTCCATAAACTTGGATATCTGTTTCATAGTAGCATCCTTCAACATCCGTGACTTCGAATTCAAACATGTCTTCGCCTTCAGCGTCCTGTAGGGTATCCTCCATGTTACCGAGTTGGTTTTGGAAATCCAGATGATCTGCAAAGAAACCAGACTCATCATGTGTGAATGATACGGAGTCCATCTCGAGTGTGATTATTTCCTCATCTAAAATTTCCTGTGGAAGGGGATTGTGTCGCTTTTCATCGAAAGAAACCTCAACATTCATGTCAAGATTAGTTGCTTCCCCAATATCTCCGTTAAAGGATCCTTTCACTCTTTTGAAGACCCCAGCGTTGTTGCCATCGGCAAACCATGCCACTTCAAACATGATGTCACCATCCATGTCTGGGCCTCCAATAGGCATTGGGTATTCGGAAGTATAGATCGGCCATGGTGTTGTGGTATATTCTGTGTTGTATTCAGCACCTCCACCGACAGAACCCTCAATGGTTACTATAAACTCACCATCTATTTCATTGGTTGTGAGGTCAAGACCAGAGTCGGTTAACATATCATTGAAGTCTTCAAACATGTCTTCGTATTGATTCCACTCATTAGCATCGAAATAGAAGGGCAAACCAGGGAAACTTTCTTCATAGTTTGCATCGATGAAGTCAAGATAATCGCTTCCTGGGATATTGCTTGACATCCCTAAACCAACACCTTCAGGAATAATCAACGTGTTACCGAAGATTTCTTGAACTTCAGGAGTAAGAGATTCTTCAGGAATTGGGATCTCGATATCTTTTCCGAGAATTACATAAGGATTCAGCATATAATACCCATTGCCATCATCAGTACCCATGACTTTGACCCCGAAAGTGCTACCTGATAGATCAATGATTAAGTCTTCTATAGGGTAACCCATGAGGCCTCCATTAGCTACGAATAAATCTTCCCATGGAACATCAAAGTCAGTTACATTATAGATAAACGTGTCTCCAGGAGTCATAACACTATCATCTATATCTGCTATACTGATAGTTGGAACTAATATCAGCAAAAATAGACTTGCTGTTATTAGAAATGAATATTTTTTTCTCATTCGTATTTCCTCGTTTTTTTGAGAAGTCTTTATTTTCTAAAGATTCAGGTACAATTTTTCAGAATCAAAAAATATAAGCATTTCCAAATAAAATATTCAATAGTCATATATATTCTCGTATATATTTCTCATATACTATCATATACTTCTCATATACTTCTCATTTATACTTCCAATAAAATAGGAGTAGCTATCTTTGATCATATTCAACGTTTCAGAGTTAGGCTCTTAATTAAAAAGCATATTAACTGAATTTGCCAATAGAAACTCATTGGAATGATCTATGATCTAATTCCCCTAATTTAAGTCGTACTATTAGAAAGAGGATCCATGTTGGTAATAGGAGAATCATACTAAATGCAGATTTGAATGCGATATCACACGCTATAACGATTAGACTTACTCCAATAAACAGAGAAACATGTTGGATTAATCTTATACTTGGTTTAAGAATAATAAAATACCGACTATAAGATATCAAGATTGCCATAATACCAACAAGAAACGTCGTGAAAGTTGGAGAAAAACAACTTGGCTCTATAAAATATGCTAAAAATAAGAATTCAGCTAGAATAATACTTAGAATATTCCCCAAACAACCAGAACATACAAAATGATTTCCAAGTTTAAATTCATGATCTACCTGCATTGCAGGAGAATGATGACTAAGATTAACTCTAAAACTAGGAATCGCTCCTGAAAAAAATAATTGGAAATGAAGAAGCCTAGGAATGATTGTTAATCCTACAAACATGAAGATTCCAATCAAAAATTGTCGTGTCACCCAATCCTTATCCATCGGACTTGTAAGAAAATGAGTTAGGAAGGTGGAAATGTAAATACTGACCATTAATGTAAAAAAAGGAGTACCGATAATTAGTGCCTTTTTAACAGTAGTATTCAATACCAAGAACCTTGATGTTGATGTTTGATCTAGCTGATGAAGAAATTTAAAATTACCTAAGAACTTATGCTCCTATAGCGAATAATACCATAGGGATGAATCACGTGAAATTCATGGTTACAGGAGGCAGTGGCTTCGTTGGAAGTCATATTGTTGATGCTTTGGAGAAACAATTCTCTCCTCTAAGTATATCACTTATAGTTCGTGATCAGACTAAAGTCAACGCTCGAGTGGAGTCTGGAATGGTAATTTTTCAAGGAGATATTACCAGTCCAAAAGCAGTTAGTCATGCAATTACCAATTTCCAACCTGACTTGGTTATCCATGCAGCAGCACTTGCAGATGATTGGGCACCACTTTCAAGATTAATGGAAGTTAATGCTCAAGGGACTCAAAATATCATTGATGTTATGACTCAATCAAGTTCAGCGAATTCTCTTATTTATATCTCTTCATCAGGAGTTTATCCACGAAAAACAGGTACCCACATATCTGAAGATACTCCATATGATCCTTTTGGAGATTACCATAAATCTAAAGTTGCTGCAGAAAAAATTGTAAAGAATGCAATAGAAAAAAAACTCATTGAAGGAACAATTTTACGTCCTCCCAATGTAATGGGGATTAGAGATTTCACACACATGGCCAGAATCTGCCAAGCAATTAAAATTGGAAAATTCCCTCTAATAAATAATGGGAAAGCTGTCCAAACATGGGTGGCTGCAGAGGATTTAGCACATGCGGTAATACTTGCAATAACTCGCCAAGAAAAAGCAAATGGACAAATTTACAATGTAAAATCCTTTGAAATTGCGGTAAAAGACCTGTATGACCTTATTGTTTTGAAGTTAAATATCTCTAAACCACCTAAAAATTACCCTTATTATTTAGCATATATTGGAGGATTTGTTTCAGAGATGGTTGGTAAAATTAAGGGAAAACCATCAACTCTCAATCGCTACCGTGTTATCAAATTTTCCAAAGATCGTCTTTTTGATGATACGAAAATTCGATCAGAATTAGGGTACCTACCTAAAGCAACAGCGGAAGCTACCATAATAGACACAGTGGATTGGTTAATAAATGAAGAAATAATATGATGTGATAATGTGGAGGCAATATATATCATAAGAACACTTTGTTATGCGCTCGAAAATCAAATGCGTTTTGTAACCAACGATTTAACTGATGAGGATCTCCGATGGAGACCTGAAATAGGGACTCCAGCTATTGGATGGTTAGTCGGCCATGTTTTAGTTAGCCATGATATGATTGCTAATCATCGTTTTTGTGGTAATTCTTTAGTCCTTTCAGAAGAGTACAGTGAAAATTTCGGAATGGGAACAAATGGAGACTTTGCTAAACCATTCTCCTTAGAAGATCTTTTAGCTAAATTCAAACAGGTTAATGGGGCAATTACTGGCATCCTAAGTAGTAAAACTGATGATTGGCTTGAAGAATCTTTTGATGATTCTGGATTTCCACCGAATTGGCAAAATAAAAATATTGGAAAGGCATTCATTTTACATTTCAATCATGAATTCACTCATGCGGGCCAAATCTTGGAAGTTCGACGTATGCGGGGTCGTGGAGCATGGGGATTCTAAAGCATTAATTGGTTTGAGGAAAAATATTGCGTCTGAATAGAATCATTACAGTGGAATGGATTGCTCAGAAGCTCCTCTACCGATTTGAAGAAACTGGACCTCTAATAGAATTACTACTTGATATTAACTCAGATTCACATCGAATAGGAGAACTATCTCAATATCTCATAATCCAAGGTTCTTTTGACCCACCTACTTCATCCCATATAGATATTATCTCGAAAGCCATTGATTTTCACTCTAGACTTAAGCCATCGGACCCCATCAAAGTCATACTCTTACTCTCTCTCTCTCATGTAGAAAAAAAAATGGATGTTCTAAATCGTTCTTTGTTTGGTTATCGAGTTGAAATGCTGGAAAGATTGTTTTCCTCTCTTGAAATGAACACCCCGATTTCAATTGGATTGTCAAATGTAGCCCTGTACATTGATTTAATAGATGCTGTTAAACAAATTTCAATAAATAAGAAGAGATTTGCTTTTATTATGGGAATGGACGTCTTTAAGAAACTTCTGGAACCATCTTACTATTCTATGCCTTTAGAGCAAGCATTACCTTTTATCTTTAAAGCTGATTATTATATTGCAGGTAGGAAAGACATTTTTTCGAACGAAGAGTTCAACACCTTCCTCAATGAAAATTTAGGAGAGAGGTTTCAGAAGAATGTTCATTTCATATCACTAGAGGAGTCACATAGATTTCTTAGCGCATCCATAATTCGTGAGATGTTTTCCAGAAAAGAAACCATTCCAGAAACTTATATTCATCCTACGATATCTAATTATTTGAGAGAAAATAAAATATATCAATTGACTCCTATATGGATGGCAACAAAAATAGCAATCCAATCAGTTGTACAATTAACATTAACGGCTGGTAGAGATCAATTAACAGCTAATAAAATCTTGAAACGGTTATTACCCGAAATTAAGAGTGATATCTCTCTCCAACAGAAACTAATCGCTGAATATAAAACAGGAAGAAAGGCGGAAATTAGAAAGAAATGGACCCAAATAATCAACCTAGTTTCATAAAAGAACTCCAAACAATTATTAGCGAAACTGTACAGATAGAATATTCGTACCCAATGTCTTATGGATTACTCCATCGATATACAAAAAAAATTATAATCCCAATGTTACACCAAAAGGGTTTAACAATTGCAACAGTTGAATTAACAACTTGTGGTCTCATTAGTGATCTATTAACAGGATCTAGTGGGGCTTCACATATTTTTATTCTTGGGATGACCCCCTACTCAAATGAGATGAAAATTAGATTAGGAATATCCCGTGAGGATTTGTCATTCAAGGGTTATGGAGTTGCGTCTCCTGAAATCGCTAAACAATTGTCACAGCGAATAAGAGATTTCTCGGGAGCAAGAATTGGTCTGGCAGAGACAGGATTAATAACGTCATCAGAATTGACGCAAAGAAAAACAAAGAAAAAAGCTGGTGAGGTATACACTGCGATAACTTTCAACGAGGAAGTGTCAGTTACAAAATTACCTATCCAAAAAGGTCTTAGACGAAGAGAAATGCGTCAAGAAATAGCTTTTCGCGTTTTACAGTTTCTTGAATCATTTTTAAAATCCCAAGTAACCATTGATTAATTATTTTGACCAAAAGCTTTGTAGGGTAATTGATTATCCATTAAGAATCATACTGAATCCCTCATTTGAATCAATTCAAAATTCCCCACTAATTCCATATAAGTTATATATAAGAAGAGATTCTCACTCTATTTACTAATACGACTGTTATTTTCCGAGATGAGAGTTTTGGTGGAAATCTTAAGTGTAAAAGCAGATATTGAATATGTATTTCCCCTAGATCGATATTATTGTGTCTGGGAGAATGGTCATACTTGGGCAAAACATGTCACAGGTCATAAATATCTTGTTGGTCTTGATGCATTTGGAGCAATAATTGCTGGAGAAATTCTTCATGTGAGAGCACGCAAAGTTGGGAGTATGGTGCACCAATTTAAAGCATTGGGGACAGTTGAATCGAACAAATGGATTGGTCCTATTATGCAACCCTTTTCTGGGACTATAACCGCATTCAATGAAAAGTTGCATGAAGAGCCAAAGTTGATCTACACAGATCCATATAATCAGGGGTGGGTTGTTAAAATAGAGGTTATTGAAGATAGGTTCAGGTCAGAAACCGAAAATGAGCTCATTTGTAGCATTGGTAATAGTGAAAAACTAGAGAAATTCATTAAAAACGAGTTTCTTCGCTTTGAACTCTATTAATAGAGCATTTTAACTTCAGCCTGAAGGAAATGACTTAGTTGATGATCATAGATTAATAAACAACATTATATATGACATCAAGGAGTGTTCCATCACGAAATTCCACTACAGTACAAATCTCATCTGTAAACTCTGGTTCTGGAGGTGCAGCTTGACTATAAGCCATATCTCGTAGTTCAGTAATATCTGTAATTTCTATCCCTGCCTTCGTTAATTTATCTTTTAATTTAATTCTGTTTGGGTTAACAGCTATACCAGCATTCGTTATCACTACATCAATCATTTCACCTGGTGTTGAAACAGTTGTAACACGATCACGTACAATTGGTACTTTTCTAGCAATAGGACAGGTAATGATTGTTAGTTGAGCTGCTGCAGCATCAGTATGACCTCCAATTCCGTGAAGTAGTAACCCATCTGAGTGTGTATTAACATTCACATTGAAATCAATATCAATTTCAGTTGCTCCAAGGGCAACTACATCAACATAGTGTGCAAGAGGACCTCCTGGAGCCCAAATATTATACGAATTCTGAGCTGACCATTCATAATGACAGGGATTTTCTCGTAAGGATTTAGCAGCAACGAGATCAAATGACTGTCCATCGAATATTTTTCTTACTAGTCCTTCTTCCAACAGCTTAACTGCAGCTCCTGTGGTTCCTCCATGAATAAAAGATCCTTGAATTCCTTTTTCAATCATTATCTCATGTAAGAATTGAGTTGTCCCGAGAGAAACCCCACCTGCTCCTGCTTGGAATGACATATCTTCCTTCAAGTAACCAGCTGCTTCAGCTACTTTTACAACTTGTTCAGCAATTTCTAAGTGATTTTTAGTAACGTCTCTCCCAAGAGAACCCGCTACAATTTTATTGGGGTCACCAATACGATCTACTGTTACAATATAATCAACATTATCACCCCTTATACTAACAGGATAAACAGGTTCATCAGTCAAGAGATTGTCAGTAACAAGAACAACATTATCAGCGTAAACAGAATCAGTCTCATTAGCAAATCCACAAGCGCCATATGCAGATGGCCCTTGACAACCATTCATGTTGCCCATTTCATCCACAGCGGGAGCAGCGATGAAAGAAACGTCAAGATGAAGTTCACCACATTCAACTGCGCGTGCTCGTCCTCCATGCGAACGTAAACTGGTAGGGATGTTTATTTCTCCTATTGAAACAGCTTTCCCGATAGGCCCATTCATCGACCCAGATATACAGCCAATAACACCTGAATGAATGTGTTCAATAAGAGGTTCATGATTAGGAAATAAAGCAGTAGATGCTACGGTTAAATTTCTGTAACCCATCGAAGCAATGGTATCCATAACCTCACAAATGACAAAATCGCCGTATCTGAGGTTGTGAATAAAGCCAATGGTCATACCATCACTGAGGTTAACCTTTGAAATGACCTGTTCCAAATCATCGAATATTCGTTTGGTTCTACTTGTAGTAATGTGCGGAGAGTACTTACGTCCAACTTTAGATCCTTTAGGTTTTGTTGAATATGCTCCTCTGTAAGGTTCATATGTTCTACCGAAGATCTTTTCTGGTACTTCTCTTCTAGCTGCATTTATCACCATTAGAAGTTGCCTCTGATAATTATATTCCCCTAGAAGTCATTTTCAGATGGATGAATAAATGGACATATACCTTTTGACACAAGTCAAAGGAAATTAGGTTTACTTCCCTAAAGAATTATTGCCATGAAATCATCAGAAATACGTCTAATGATTCAATATGATAATTAAAGCAATTAATATCCCTAAACCCAACGTGAGGAGATTATATCTTCTGTCACCCATCTCTGATTCGGGTAGTAGCTGACTAGCACCAACATAGAGTAGAGCTCCAGCTGACAATGCTAATAGCATTCCTAATTGAGCATCCTGAAGACTATTGACAAGAGGAAAAGCTAAAATTGCCCCCAATGGAGTGGAAATAGCAGCAGCCATGAATGAAAATATTAAAGATCTCTTTTCACTAAAACCAGCTTCCCTTAATAACAAGTAGGTAATTATTCCCTCTGGAATCTCATGAAACACCATTGCTGTTGATGTAACAACTCCAGTGAACATACTCACATTGAATGTAACCATATAGACGACTCCATCAACAAATGAATGGAGGCCGATTCCCCAGGCAGAAATAATTCCAAGACTTCGATAGTGATTAGATCTTTCTTCATGGTTGAGAGAACTATGATCGTCTAGGAATCTATCATAAACATGTAGAGCTAGGAAACCAAGTAACACAAACAAAGGAGCGCTTAAATTCAATTCTAAGGATTCAGGAATAATGTGTAATAATGATACAGCGATTAATAATCCTGCTGCAAAACTCATGAAATACACGACGTTTCTCTGACCCCATTCATTGTAGTTCCAAATAATAAATATCCCAATTGATGTACTAATACAGGCAATTAAACTGAAAATAATTGCTAAAATTGGTTCGGGAATCATTTTAATGCCCTCCTTCATTATTCTCCTTGTTATTTATACATATATTTTCGGTTAATATTGCTTCTTGTAGCTTACAATCATCTCTACAATTAAATTTCTCTTTAACCGCGTTTATAAAATCACAAGAGACGATAGGGGTTAAGCATAATGTTTCCCTCTTTCTGATATCCTCTGAAAGATCAAGGGTCTCCTCAAGATATCTTTCAAGTAAATGTTGATGCCAATTCAGATGTAAAGCATGTTCTTTCCCTTGATTTGTTAATTCAACTAATCTATGAGGTTCCCAATTTATTAAATAGGAACTTTTTAACTTTTTTATCATAGAATGTAGAGATTGTCTTGTTCGAGAAAAACCATACTCAGTAGTTAGTACTTCGAAAAGATGACCAGCTGTGATAGGTTTTTTTCTCACATAAAGATATAGAAGGATTAATTTCTCAGAATCGGAAAGGTCAATCATATTCCATCAGATTTGAAAGCGACTTTACAAAATTAAAGAAGCTTTAAATTTCTTTCTATAAGCTAATCTGAACAACAAAAAAACTCATAATCAAAAAGATGTATAGAATAGATTAATGTCACCTCAATTACAGAGAATTACAAAAGATATACATCTGGTGGAAGGAAAAAATAACGGAAGGTTTCCCTTTTCTCACTCCATCCTAATCTTCAGCAACTCTAAAGAAACAATTCTTATTGATACTGGATGTGGTATTGAAATTCTTCAGAATCTTAAGAAGAAATATCTAATTAATCGTATTATCAATTCTCATACTCATCCAGATCATTCCGCAGGTAATTGGGTATTTGAAGCAGATGTTGAGTCTATTGAGGTTCCTCTGCAAGGATTTAATACAAGTGGAAATATTTTTGCATTATCCAACCGATTTACTGAACCTGGAGAGATTGCAAAATACTGGAGGAATCATGTTCCAAAAATAATGGGTATGAAGAATTGTAAACCCACTCAAAGCTTTGATCATAAATCAGAATTTGATTTTGGAAGTACTAAACTCCTCCCCCTTTATACTCCAGGTCATACCATTGACCACTACTGTTTTTATGAACCAAATGACAAGATATTATTTGCTTTCGATATTGATTTAACTTCTTTTGGGCCTTGGTATGGACATCGTGAGTCCAATATTTCCCAATTCAAAGAGTCTATCACTAAACTTAAAGAATTAGAAATTAAAATTCTTGTTTCTTCTCATAAAGGTATAATAACTGAAAATATCTATAAACAATTAGACGAATTTCAACGAAAATTTGAGCAAAGAACTAGGAGAATTCGGGCTTTATACCTAGCAGGAAAACAATCTCTCGGTCAACTTGTTGAAGAGAAACCTATCTATGGAGAATTTCCTTATGCGGAACCTTTGCTTCGTTATTGGGAGGAACAGATGATTAAAAAGCATTTAACAGAGATTAAACCAAATTTTGGGACATATGATTGATATTGTCTTTAATATTCATGTATTTTTTAACACACTAAAATCATAGATGTTATCTGCGAATCTTAGGATCTAAGGTAGCCCGTGGAGATTAAATCTTCAATCTTGTTTCATTTATTTATGTGTAAATTGGTTTTAAGCTATAAAGTTGATGAAGTTAGTCTTCAATTTCCTTTTTTCATGATTTATCCCATTTCTGACATTATTCAATGCTTCGTGTCACATTTGGAAATGTTTCTTATATATAAGGTAACATAATCCACTCTTTCTTAACGACAAACCCAACAAAATTCCCAAGGATTTCGTTAATCATGGCCGCCACAGAAAATTATGAATTAAATAGTTTAATGATAGTTGAGGATAATCCAGATATGCAGGAATTCTACACTATTTTATTTGAGACAACCCCTTGGAGAATTATTTCTCAAATTGATAATTGCTTAATAGCTAAAAAAAGTTATACCGACATTTTTCCAAAACCTACGATAGTATTGATTGATATTGATCTTCCTGGATGTTCTGGCTTTAGTGTTGCTCGGTACATTCTTCAAAATAACCCAGCTCAAAAGATAGTTTTTATTAGCGGTAAAGTAGACTTGATGAATGATTCATCAATTCCACCTGATCTATGTACCATTCCAAGGATGCCTAAGCCATTTCATTTTAATGACCTGCTTGATATTTTGGATAAAATAGCAGCTTCTCCATTGATTTATTCATAAGATTTGACAATTCTAACCATGGTTTGGCATCACCTAACAGGTATGCACACTTTTCTCTCTAGAAATTACCTATAGCTTCAATGATCCGAAGCTTGATATACTCTTATTAGATGAAGATATAGGGATGAGTCGGTAATGCCAAAGCGCATACGTGTTGCCTACCTTGAACGCTGTGTTGGATGTTATCAATGCACATTTGCTTGTGCAAGAGTGATTGAAAAGGTATTAAGTGTGGATCGTGCATCCATATATGTGAGAACTGTTGGGGGTTATGAGGGTTCATTCGCAGTTGTTGTGTGTAGAGGTTGTCTTGATCCACCATGCGTTCCTGTATGCCCTATAGAAGGAGCAATTCGAATGAGAGAAATCGGCGGAGGTGTTCTTATTGACCGTAAAGTATGTAACTCAGAGAAGTGTTCTCACGAATGTGTAGACGCCTGTCCTATACCTGGAGCAATTCATATCGATCCTGACCTTCATAACGCGATTGTTTGTCGCCAATGTGGTACGTGTGTGAAATTTTGTCCAACAGGAGTGCTTATCATGGAGGAACCGAAACCTGGGTTTTGAGAGGTACAATAAATGGAAGCAATACCCCAAGATGTTCTTGAAATTAACCTCTCAACTCAAGAGGTGAAACGTTATTCAAGATCCGATTTATTTTCCAAATGGATAGGTGGGATTGGAGTAGCCATTAATCTACTCCAAGAGCATGTGCCATCAGAAGCAGATCCCCTAAGTGAAGAAAATGCCATTATTTTTACGATTGGACCTCTTTCAACCTTCTATCCAATAGCTTCGAAAACAGTTGCTGTTTTCAAAAGCCCCCTTACTGGTGATCTCGGTGAATCATATGCAGGCGGCCGATTATCTCTAGCAATGCGCTTTACGGGATTAGGAGCCATTATTATTAAAGGACAGGCTGAAAAGACGTCATTTATTTCGATAAAGGATGATAAAGTTGATATAAAACGAGCTGGGCCACTTGCTTACATGTACACTTCCACTCTTGGTAGAGTTCTACGTGAACTCATTCCTGAAGGCCCAGGTAGGAGATCTTCTCTCCGGGTAGGACAGGCAAGTGAAAACCTCGTCAAGTATGGAAATATAATTGTTGATAGTTTTCGGCATTTTGGGAGATTAGGAGTAGGAACTGTTCTTGGAGCTAAACGTGTAAAAGCTATAGTTATTACTGGATCCAAAGACATACCTTTGGATTCCCCAAATATAGATCGACGTAATTATCTCAAAACCTACAAGAAAATTTGGGAGCTCTGTGTGAAAACAGATAGTATGCGAAAGTATCATGTTCTAGGAACTCCACAAAGTATCTTACCATTGAACGAACTCAACTCTCTCCCAACTAAAAATTTTAAGCTGGGAAGATTTGATAAAGCGGAGGCTATTTCTGGTGAAAAATTTGTGGATACCTATCTGGGAAGACGAGTATCTTGTAATACATGTCCAGTAGGATGTATTCATGTAGCCATCCTCCGAGAACGTTATGGAGTAGACTCTCCTGCAGATCTCCATTCCATTGCTGTCCCCTATGATTATGAACCAATGTATGCTCTTGGGTCCCTCCTTCAAATTGGGGACGGGATTGAACTGTTAAGACTCATAGAACAAACAGAGCGATTAGGAATGGATGCCATCACAACAGGAGGGATTCTAGGATGGATGGCAGAAGCTTATGAAAAAGGAATACTATCCAATGAAGATACTAATGGACTACCAATCAGGTTTGGTAATGTAGATGACTTCTTAGAAATCATTAAAAGAATTGCTTACCGTTACTCCGAAAATAAAGATTTATTTTGGTATGCCGGAGAAGGATTGGATCAGTTAAAGGAGATCTATGGAGGTGGTCAATATGCAGTACGTTTTAATAATAATCCACCAGCAGGTTACTCTACTGGCCCTTACAGTATGTTTGGTCACGCTATTGGTGCGAGACACTCTCATTTAGATAATGCAGGGTATTCACTTGACCAAAAGACCTTTGATAAATCATTTTCCTCCTCAGAGGCAGCTCTGACGTTAGTGAAGGAGGAGGAATGGCGGAATGTACTAAATTCCCTCATAATTTGTTTATTTGCGAGAAGTATCTATCCCCCTCAAATAGTTATAGAATGTTTCCAGAACCTTGGAATTAGTATGAAGGAAAAAGAATTGCTACAATTAGGATTAGAAATTCAAAAATTGAGGATTGAAACAAAATTACGTTTCGGATTTAAATACAATAAGTTAATTGAAGATATCCCGAAACGTATCTATGAAATGCCTACAGCTCATGGGAGAATCTCGGAAACGCAATTCAAAGATCTTTTTAAGAATTATAAAGTTATTCTAGATACAAGATATTCGATTAAAAAATCTGATTAAACTATCTGTGCAACCTGTTTGGCTTTTCGGTTGATTATAGTATTTCCAAGCCAAATAAATGCAATTGAGAAAATGAATGCAGTAATAGGAACATAAAAAAGAAAATTATTACTTGGTTGCAATATTATGACAAGTATCGTGGCAATAAGACTCGGAATAAATAAATAAGCACCAGTTCTTAAAACCCAGAATCCGTTTGTACCATATTTAGGATTAAAGCGTCTAGGAAGACCACCAAAGGATGCAACATCACCGATTATTTGATTTAACTCCGATTTAGAGGGTGAGGTTGGGAAATGGACGATTAGTCGTTTGAATTTATTTCGAAAAATACCGAATGTAATAATATCAAAAATTCCTAATAAGAGGGCTAGGAACAGTTCAATTCCCAGTACTAGCAATGGTCCTAGGATTGGAGCTACATAATAGATGAATAACAAAATCACTGCAATAATTAGGAAAAAAATAATAATTGCCCCTAATGAATCACTGCTTGAATCACAATCTCCACTTCCAGAACAGTTTGAAGTTGTACAATCAGCTCCTCTCGATTCTCTTCTACCTGTCCTAACCCTTGTAGTGGTACGATCTCGATCTGGTGAATAAGTCGGAGTGCGGCCACAACGAAATCCTCCACACCAATAGTAACCATGCCAACAGCTTTCCTCCGCTAAATAATAAGCATCACCATCTCCAAATTCCTGTCCTTCCTCCCGAGAACAGATTGTATCACGACTCGATAATGGATAAATCGTTGCTGTTACTCCCTGGTTATGGCATATTTCTTCAATTGTTTTTGCTGAAATCCCGTTAAATTCAATATCCATGAGATAATCCCTCAATTATTCAGTGTTAGATTTCAGGAGCAAAACCTCTTTTTAATTATTCGAAGTGCTTCTAGTTCCCCAAATAATAACAATTTTGATTCAGGTACGACTTCATCATCGGTGTCAGGATGAGCGACTTTATCTATAGCTAAAATTGAAACGTTATATAAACCTTCGAAAGTAGGAACCTTAATTGGCTCAAAATTTGAATTAAAGGTTAACTCCATTAAATGGAATTCAGTATCGCCTTTTTTTGACTTAAGACTCTGAATGATTCCATCTTCAAAACTCATTGCAACAAAAGCTGGGGCCGCTATGGCCGAGGTACTGATAGCTGCATCAATATCAAACAATTTAGTGACTTTTTGAGCAAAATTACGATCAAAGGCGCGGATTACAGTTCGTAATTGAGAATTCAACTCCTTAGCTTTGGAAGCTATTTTGAAATTCACTAAATCATCGTTTGTGACTGTTATCAAAGCACGAGCTTTTGAGACATTGGCTTGTTTCAATACTTCAGTATTTGTCGCATCACCAAATATTACTGCAATATTCGGATTGTTCAGCATTTGCTCAATGAATTCACCATGTTTTTCACTTTCAAGGGTAATAACCGTTGTGGGAATCCCATCCTCTGATAATTCATGCAAGATCCGTGTTCCAACATTACCTAATCCTACTAATATTGTATGTTTCTCCATTGTATTTGCCAACCATTCATTCCACACGTTAACACGATATCTGTAAGTAAAAATAACCATTCCTGCTTCTATAATACCTATACCGATTAATGCAAGACCTAAAAAAGGATAAACAACGTATAGGAGTTTAATAATCAATGCACCATCATGAGGGAATGGATATACCTCCATTGAAAGTAATAATGAAATCGAAGCAAGAAATGAATCAATTATATCCCCAGAATATTGAGAATTAATTGAAAAAGGATAATAAAATTGAAATATCAATGCACCACAAATGATAACGATAAAAAGAAGTATAAATACTACTTTAAGCCTATTTAAAGCCAGAAGAAAACTTCTCATAAGTATTTTAACCATTTTTTTGTTTCCTTCCTTCTTTGTAGAGTTATCTGAACAATAATTTAAAGCAATAGTGATAATCTTGGAACTAAATATAGGTGCTAGAAAACCATCTATAATCTAGAAAGAACAAGGGATGAGCCATGAGACGTTTTATGATAGGCGGTAACTGGAAAATGCAGATTTTAAAGGTAGGAGAGGCAGTAAGAATCGCTGAAAGTATAGCCAACGCGTTGAAAAACTTTTCGATGGTTGACGTGTTTATCGCTCCCTCTTTTAATGCCCTCTATTCTGTTGGAAAGGCTATTTCAAAAACTAAATTGAAACTGGCAAGCCAAAATGTCCATTATCATGAACAAGGTGCGTTTACAGGAGAAATTTCTATTCTTTCTTGCATTGACGCTGGTTGTGATTATATCATTCTTGGTCACAGTGAGCGGAGGCGAATATTTGGAGAAACAAACGAGATAATAAATCAAAAAGTTGTGAAAACACTTCAAAATGGTCTTAAACCAGTCTTATGTATTGGAGAGACGGCAAAAGAACGTGCAGAAGGTCGTGTCAAAGAAGTCAACCAAGAACAACTAACTGGTAGTTTAAAAGGAGTGACTCAAGAGCAACTCGGAAAAGTTATTATAGCCTATGAACCAGTTTGGGCTATCAATAACAAATATTTAAATCCTGGAGTTGAGATTAAACCTGCAACTCCAGATCAAGCAAGTGAAACTCATGCTATGGTTCGTGATTGGTTTAAACAGGAATATGGCGACACTTGCGCAGATCAAATCCCAATCATTTATGGAGGGTCAATGAATGAGAAAAACGCTACTGAACTCCTCAAAATAAAAGATATTGATGGGGGTTTGGTTGGTGGAGCTTCATTGACAGCAGAATCCTTTATACCTATTATACGCTCAGCAGAGGACCTTTCAAAAAGAGATCCTGAATTTAAGTGGGATAAAAATACCCTTAGGTTTAGAGATTAAGAGCGTATTCTATTCCTAGAGTTGTAATAAATAACACTAAGTCAATATCTGAATTTCTCATCCTTGTTTCCTGTGGAACTTTTTTATAGGCGAACTGCATACTTGAACTTACGTGGTTTTCTAATACCAAAAACCCTAAGGTGAGTGAAATAATGGATTCGACGTATAAAGTAATCCAACTGGTTGGTTCCTCTCCCACAAGTTGGGAAGAAGCGGTAACTAACGCTGTTGAAAAAGCTTCTAAGACCCTTCGTGATCTACGAATTGTCACAGTAGATGAGCTTGATTGTCGAGTTGAAGACGGTAAAATAACTGCTTTTCGAGCCCGAGTTCGACTCAGCTTCAAGATGGAAGGCTAAATTAGTCTTCTCTATCATCCTTTTTTTTCCCCGAGGATTGAAAAACTCAATGAGTGACAGGAAGTACCCTCAAAGACCTTGGGTTAGCGCTCATGGTATTATTTTTGATGAAAAAAGAAAAAAGATCCTTCTGACAAAAAGAGCGGCTCCCCCTAAGGCTTTATTTTGGTTTCCTCCTGGAGGAGCGATTGATTTAGGGGAAACTGTAAAAGAAGGTCTGAAAAGAGAAATTTATGAAGAAACAGACATTTCTGTAAGAAACCTACAATTTATCAATTATATAGATGGAATAACTCGTGATGCGAATAACAATGTTGAATTTCACTTTGTTGTCTTTATGTTTGAGGCAGAATATGTCTCAGGAACCATTAAGGCCAAGGACGATGCCTTGGAGGTAAAATGGGTATCTATTGAAGAGATTATGTCTGAAGTCATTCCAGTGCCTACAGAATTAATATCAATTCTGAAGCTTATGGAAAAAACTAGCTGGTCTCACGAATGATTTTTCTAATAGCTTCCATGTAATCTTCTGGTCCTAGTAATAATAAATCGTTGTGTCCAGCCCTAGACACTATTAGGATGTTTTTATTTTCACTCGCAACGTTTTTATGGAGTGCTACACCATCACTTAAAGGAATTATCATGTCATTCTCCCCATGAATAAATAAAGAAGGTATCTTGATCTTCCTGATAGAGGGGAGAGTAGATGCCATTTCTTCTTTCTCTGGCGGCAAAAGTGAGGAGGGGATTCCCAAACGTTTGAGGAGGTTATAAGTGTGAGCAAACCCACTCTCTATAATTAAACATGCCAATTGATTTTGGTAATGAGCAGCTATTTCTATTGCTGAAGCACTTCCAAGAGATCTACCCATTACTGAAACAGGGCCTAAGAATTCATTTTCAAGGAGATATGTTCGAAACTCCTGATAAATCACATGAGCGTCTTCAATCATACTAGTGAAGGAAGGATACCCATCACTTTGACCATAACCTCTATAATCAGTGACAAAAAGGTTTATTCCCATTTGTTGGTAAGTAGGCCCAATGAAATCATAATCAGTTGCGATTTCACCGTTACCATGGAAGAATAAAATCGTTGGTGCAAATTTATACTCATTCGTGCGATAAAACCGCCCCACAATCTTAATATCCTCATTTATAGGGATTGAAAGAGAATAAGTATCATTATTTTCTCGTAGTGCACCTTGATGTTTGCGGGGATAAAAAATAAACCGTACTAGCTCTGGTTGATCGAGGAACGTTAAATCTCTCTCTTCAGATTTCATACTTCACACAACGTTCTATTCATTAATTCTCTTATGTTATTGGAACGAGGATGTCGAGAATTATCTTGATAACAAGCATGATGGGAACATAAACAAAAAAAGAAGCAATAAGATCCCAAATGTAATGCTCACCTAAGTAAATCACGGAAAAACAAAAGAAAGCTGCAAGAGTCAAAAAGAATAGCATACATACAACCCATCCAGACCAAGCGTCATTTAAGAAGAAAAAAAGACATAGGAGTGCACCTGCTAACATCATTCCAAAGTGATTACTAGGTAATCCATTGTACAATAACCCATTAACATTATCGCTTTGTTTGAACTTCAGAAGACGAATTGGTACAACAGGTAATTCACGATCGAATTCATTCCATCGGATTGGTACAACCACTGGATATAAAAACTGAATTGTCATTGATGTACCCCAAGCTGTTAATACCATTACACCATAACGCCAAGCATTTTCTCCTTGCAACCCACAAATGAAAATTTCGATAGCAACAGTTATCGCGAAGACCCAGAACCAGACTTGAATCGTTATAAAATCCAGAAACTTCGCTAATGTTTCATTTGACCTAAGATGTTGCTGTAAAAATTGTGTTGGTTTGGGATTCATAAAAATGGCACGTTTGCGAACTCGGTCTGGAGTTTGCCATTTATTCGCGCTTAACCAAAATATTAGCATAACAATCATTAAAAGTAGTAAGAATACATTGAAAGGTACTGCGAACGCTTCTTGATAAGCTTCGATTATTTGATTTAGTATACCCAAGGTATCACCGACTAGAACTGTATATTCTTTGAAAAAAGGCAAGTCGATAGAACTTTGCCTCAGTTCTTGTATTTTACGGGTTTCATTACAATGTACTTCACTAAGTAATACTACCCCAACCTCTCTCTGAAGAAATAGTTATTTTTCCTTTGAAGCCTGAAGGATAATACAAGGAGGATGCTCTTCTTTTATGTGTTGAGTTTCTTTCCAAAGCTTTTGGAATCGTCTAGTTAATTTTCTTCGAATACTGCTATCTTTAATTCGCTCAAAATAACAAATCGGTAAATACCCTAAAAAGTGAGGAGCTTGTACACTTACAATAGAAGTTTTTATTTCATCGGCACCTGCTAATTTCAGAAAATCCGTTAATTCTCCTTCTGTAAAATAGAATAGATCATCTTTTGTTCCCCACAAAGCATCAAAAAGTTCTTCTCGAATTCTAAAAAGATCAAGATGGAGTTTTTGGCCAGAAGTCTCTGCAATAGGTAAAGTTGCGATGATAATAGTTTCATTTACCCACTCAAGCAGTATACGAAATATGCGAATTAAATTTTCTGGTGATCTAAAGCTTCGTGTCCCATCAAAAGTGATTGTTTTATCAAATACCTTAGAGAATGGTAAATGAAGAGCATCGCATTGAACTACTTCTATTTTTGGGGAAACTTGTTTAAAATTATGTACTTCCCGTAATCTAGCAATGTCAATGGATATTAGTTTACCTTGACTGCCTAAAAAACCCGCAATGGCCATGGAAGTGATTCCATGATCTCCACAACCAATTTCAAGAATTTTCTCGTCAATTGGAAAATGAAGAATGTGATTTAAAACTTGAAAACGGTGATTAACTTCCAAACGAAGCCAGTTTGGAGGAAAAGGAGGTTCATTCCGTAAAGGAATCAACTTTAGTATTTTTTTGTGTCTTTTTCTTAATTGAATTCTATCAGAAAAATTAGTCATTTTTTCTTCATTTTATGGGATTTTACAAAACCTGAAACATCTAGAAATGATTGTGCTTTCTCATAATCAGCTTCATCTACAGAGAAAGCAATCTCTGCATTTTTTCCAACATAACGTAAAACATAGAAAGATAAGAGTCGAATCCCTTGATCCCGAAAAAGTTGAGTGAAATGTCCAAAGGAACCTGGTTCATCTGGAATTGATGCAATCAAAATATCTTGAGTAGAGAATGGAATCTCAAGTTGTCGAAGGATTTTAATCGTGTTTTTTTCATTATCTGTAAATAGAATAGCTGTACAGACCCCAAAGGCACTAGTTCCCGCCATTGAAACGATATCAATGTCATTTTGGCCTAAAGCTTTTCCGATCTGTGCTAATGCTTCACTATTTTCAAGATGGATCACAAATTGTTGCAAATCTTAACCCTCGAGCTAGTGTAATTTGATTATTATTAGTTTATAAACTTTCACTAGTCTTGTAGAGTTGTGATAGAATCCAAGAAAATTCTTATGTTTTGTCTATAAATATCGAGGAAGCTCTGTAATATTTGATATAGTGTTGTAAACAGCATAATCTTTGATTTTACCTTTTTCTAATTCTTCTTGAGAAGAACAGATCCAAAGAGCTTTGATTCCAAATGCTAGAGCCCCTTTAATATCAGCGATAATCTCATCACCTACATGGATAACATGTTCCTTGCTTCGATAAGAAAGACCTGATATCGCAGCAGAGAACACTCTGGGACTTGGTTTTCTCCATCCAAGATCTCCTGAAAAGATAATCTGATCAAAATAGCTTTTCAAATTATATTTATGGATAACATCCCAGCCGTTTTGAGCCCATGAATGGTTGGATGTTAACACCAGAGTATATTCTTCCTCTTTTAAATAATCTAATGTTTCAATCACTCCTGGAAATAAATGAATTAAAGGTAATGCTGAATCAAAATAAAATTTGATTATCTCTGTAGCTAATGGAGATAATTCAACAGAGATGTCTGTGAATCGATTTAATACTTCAAATAAGATCTCATCATTTCTAAATTCTTTCTCTGTCTCTTTATCATGAATTCTTTGGCGAACAGCACCATAATAGGCGGTAATTATTTCCTCCAGTGAGATTTCAGGTATTTTTTGCTGAAGTTCTGAAAAATTTAACAGTGCTTTTTCCATATGGGAATATAAGTCAAAAGAACTACGATCTACGAATACTAATGTATTGAAAAGATCCAATGAAATAATATCGAACTGTTTAGGAGACATATATTTTTTTTCCTTTATTATGCAGGGAATTGACGATATTTCATGTATGTAAGAACCTCATAGAAATATTTCCCACCAAAAACTCCTGATGCTTTCAATCCACCCAAATGGGGGGTAAAATCACTCATGTGAAGATGGTCAGTATTGATACAAACGCCAGGAGCTTGTATTTCATCGAAAAAACGACCCCAAATTTTAGGGTCATCTGTATAAACCGATGTTCTAAGCCCATAAATAGTATTATTGGCTTGTTTTATAGCTTCATCAAAATCATGAATTTTCATGACAGGTAAAACTGGCCCGAAAGTTTCATGATACCACATCTTACATGATAAATCTACATTAGTTAAAATCGTTGGTTTATAGAATAACCCAGCATCGTCATGCTCTCCTGCAAAATTCAACCGATAACCTCCAGTTTCAACATTGGCACCTTTTTTTAATGCCTCATCTAACATGTCAATGACTTGATACAATGCCCTTGTACCAATGACTGGGAGATCAGTTCTAGCATCAGATGGTAAACCAACACGAAGCTTTTTTGCTTTTTCACACAAAATTGTGATGAAATCATTGAAAATAGCATCATGAAGGAAGAGGCGTTTGACTCCAAGACATGTTTGACCTGATCCGAGGAATCTGGCACGAATTATATGATCAGCAACTTTATCAAGATCTACATCCTTCCATACCAAACTAGCTCCACTTCCCGCGAGTTCAGGGACAAAATGCATCCCTCGCCTGACAGCTTTGCTCATCAATTGTAATCCAACATCCGAATCACCATAATAAACCATAGCATCTAGGGGGGATTCGCTAACCATATAATTAGCAATTGGTTTTGCAGGGCCAATGATGGCTTGGAATGCACTCAATGGAAAATCCATTTCTTCCATTGTATCACGTAAAACATAAGCTACAGCCATATTTGTTAAAGGTACTCGAGTAGGTGAACGAATTACAGTTGCATTCCCTGCAAAATACGAAGAATAGATAGCTAGAAGGCCTAGGCCAATAGCTACATTATAGGGGGGAAAAACCCCAACTGCACCGAAAGGATATCTGTGAAGAATTGTCCTTTCTCCTTCAATTGCACAAGGAATCTCTTTACTACTAATTCGAGATGTACAAAAATCAACCTCGTCTTGACTTCTCATTGCTTTGAAAACTGTGCTCTGATATTCAAAGAGAGGAAGGGGAGTTCCTTCAGCAATTGCGATGGATTTAAAATCGTCATAATTCTTCCACATGTGTTTTGCCATAACCGAAATACTCTCTCCACGCTCTTCTAGTGTCAATCCAGCTCCAGATTGAGTAAGATCTTTGTGCATTAACGCTTTTATCCGAGAAGCTTCCTCTGCTGCAATTGCTGTTTCTTTAACACCACCTACTGCAAATTCTGCGAACTGAATGTCAGCTATCTCGGACGAAGTGGCTTCTGGCCAACCGTGAACCTCAATATAATCTTTCAAAAGTCTAATTTCAGGACTTCTCTCAGGAAGGACTCTTCTGAAATGTTTTGCTATCAATCGATTGATCGATCCTTGGGATTTTAATACGGATGCAAAAAGTATCCTGGGATCTTGAATTACTTTCTCCATATTAGGAAACGTTCTGATGGGAAGTCCTTCTGTTACGATTTCCCCTTTGAGTAAATTGCCAAAAACTCTCATGAATAATCTATCCAGTTTTAAGAAATTAGATAATACACTATCCAGTGAATGTTTCAGGTGAAAATTTAAACATACGTGCAAATTTCATAAGGAGATCCATATCATCGGTTGTGATATTTACTTTACCAGACATCATCGCTTGCATTGCATCCATTTTTCCTAGCATGATATTCTTCCAAGTAATAGAGTCTGTTTTAACAGTCATAATCGCTTTATCTGTCGTTGTTTCCTCTATCATACATTTTTGGTTCTGAATATTCAGTAACCAAGTATTGGCATCAGTAAATTCGAATTGAATTAAAGCAGTGACACCTTCAGCTCTTTCAGGTCGGAAACCTTTAGGAATACTTGCCATTAGAATTGAAAAATCAATTTCAGTGTCCTGAGTAAGTTCAGATTTTCTTCTTTTTTCTTCTATGTACACTTCTCTCTGAATTAGAAATCGCATGATTTCCGAGGTTCCTCCACCAATGGTTCCTAAGCGAGCATCACGATAGAATTTTTCAATTCCAGTGTAATCCTTAACGTAACCTTCTCCCCCTAGTATTTGTATTGCTAGATCTGTCACTTTAACAGCAGTTTCCGAAGCAAATAATTTAGCCATGGTTGCTTCTTTTGTTGCTGGTTGTTTTCGCTCAATCATTCTTGCTGCGGTAATAGTCATCAATCGTGCAGCTCTCATTTTAGTGGCCATGTCAGCGATCTTGAATGAAATCGCCTCAAAACGAGATATTGGTCGCCCGAATTGAACTCTACTCATGGAGTGATTAACTGCAATTTCAAAAGGTTTCCTCATACAACCAAGAGACTCAGCTGCAATTCCAACACGTTCAGTGTCTAATTCATCCATGAGAATTAAGAAACCTTGATTCTGCTTACCTAGCATGTTCTCAGGAGGAACCATCATGTTCTCTATTTTAAAATGGGTATTGCAAACCCCTCGACGGCCCATTAAATCATAATCCTTAATTACTTCAAATCCCTCCCATTCTGTTTCAATGATGAATGCAGACATCCCAGACTTGCTATCCACAGAAGGATCTGTAATTCCAAAAGTTACTATTTGATCAGCGATCGATCCATTAGTAATAAATCTTTTTTCCCCATTTAATATCCAAGCTTGCTCCTTATCGTTCCATATTGCTCTCGTTTCCATTCCCGCCGTGTCACTACCTACATTTGGCTCAGTAATGGCAAATGATCCTATTGTTTCTCCTTTAGCTAATGGTAATAGGTACTTTTGCTTCTGTTCTTCAGTGCCAAATCGCAAGATAGGAATTGCAGAGAGAGTACAACTTGCACCAAATCCCATTGTAAGTGCTGGGCTTACTGCAGAAATTTCCTCCCCGACAAGAAGCTGATACATCAAAGATCTCTCCAAGCCACCATATATCTCTGGGATCATTATTCCAGTAAATCCTTTTTGCCCCATTTTCCTAATAAGACCACGCCACATATCTTCTGGTAATGGTGCAACAGTCTCAACCTTCCTCGCAATGGGTTCTATCTCTTTCTCTACAAATTTTCTAGCAATCTCTCGGAACGCAAGCTCATCTTCGGTATAAAGGAAATTTTCATCATTAATTAAAGTCATTGGGGATCAACTTACAGAAATAAACTAAGAATCTATGTTCTCTCTGATCATTCTTCCTGTTAGGTCTGTATAACGGCTTTTAAGATTGGGATAACAGACTTCAATTCTTTAGTTCTCAGGTTAATTGTTGTGCGTAGTTTCTGATTTTTCTTTTTATTCCTTACCACTATTATCCTCTTAATTTATCTAATTTTAAGAAATTCTTCCCAATAGACTAATTTATATACGAAATATAATTAATTCATATCTTGCTTTAAGTTTCTAATTGTTTAATTTAAGGTGATAGTTCCGATGAGCCAAGAACCATATTTCTGGAAAAAAAGCTGGGATGAAGGTGTAAAAGACCTAGATCCCCATTTTTGGGAAACAACATTTCCCCAAGCAATCAGAGACACTTTTGAAACTTTAAAAGACAATCTAGCTCTCGAATTCTTAGGCGTAGAAATTACTTTCAGTGAACTTGATCTCTATTCAAATCAATTTGCTCATATGTTGATTGAAGAAGGTTTTCAAGTTGGTGATAGAATTGGGATCAATATACCTAATATTCCCCAGTTTGTCATTGCATTACTAGGTGCGTTAAAAGCTGGATGTGTTGTTACTGGCGTATCTTTTCTTCTGTCTGAAGATCAATTGTTATACCAACTAAATGATTCAGGAGCAAAAGGGATTGTGACTTGGGATGTCATTTTCGAAGAAAAGTTAGTCAAGATTGCTCCTC
The DNA here is from genome assembly GCA_048939725.1 of Promethearchaeota archaeon. Classification (GTDB taxonomy): domain Archaea; phylum Asgardarchaeota; class Heimdallarchaeia; order Hodarchaeales; family Hodarchaeaceae; genus Hodarchaeum. Next base: position 24,532 of record JBHLPG010000017.1, read on the forward strand.
AGCTACCTAATTTACGGTTATACGTGTGTAGCAACATAGGCAGTTTTCTCCCAAGAATAAAACAAATTTTAGGAAAATTAACTAAGAAAATCCCATCGGGAAACGTGATTCCACTTAGTGGGAAAACTGTCATAGATTTCATGGATATCATTAAAACAAATCGTTACTTAGATACTCTACCAGAAAATAAGCTAACTCCTGATGATCTCGCCTTTGTTCTCTACACAGGAGGAACTACTGGCCCTCCAAAAGGAGCTATGCTTACGCATCGCAATATCATGTCGAATATATTCATGGTAATGAAATGGCTGAATTGGGAAAAGGCAGGTGGGAGCGCGCTATCAGGATTTCCTTTCTTTCATATAGCAGGAATGTTCTTCTGTGAAAATTGTATCGTACTCGGCTGGCCACAATTTTTAATACCCAATCCACGAGACACTGATAAAATATGTGACTTAATGAAGAAGTATCAACCAACCTGTCTTGTAAATGTACCTTCTCTTTATCAGATGTTACTTAAGAATCCAAAATTCAAAACATTGGATCATTCGAATTTAGATACGTGTATCTCAGCTGCGTCCCCATTTCCTGTTGAATCTCAAAAGGAGCTGGAGAGTATTGTCGGAAAGGGAAAATTACTTGAAGTATATGGCATGACTGAAACCTCTCCTTTAACGACAATGAATCCCTACAAAGGTGTAAAAAAATTGGGGACTATTGGGTTACCTCTGATGAATACCCATATCAAACTAGTAGATCCATCTACTGGAAATGAGGTTAAACTTGGGGAAGCTGGCGAAATTTGTGTGAAAGGCCCTCAAGTGATGAAAGGTTATTGGAATAAGCCTGATGCAACTAAAGAAACCATTGATGAGGATGGTTACCTTCATACTGGGGATGTAGCAATCATGGATGAAGATGGATATCTCCGTATAGTTGATAGAACTAAAGATATGATTATCGTAGGCGGCTTCAAGGTTTTTTCAAGTAAATTAGAGGATACATTAACCCAACATCCTGCAATAAATATGGTTGCTACTATTGGGATACCCAATCCAGATCGTCCTGGTTCTGAGTTTGTTAAAGCCTACGTCACAATTTCCTCAGATTATGACGTTGATAGAAATAAAGAACGATTAGCAGAGGAAATAATCGAATGGGCGAAAGAAAAAGTAGCACCATATGAAATTCCGAAATTCATTGAGATTCGTGAGGAATTACCTCTAACTACTATTGGAAAGGTGGATAAGAAACTCCTCCGGAAAGAATGAATGTTGCAGATTGTATATCTCTATGGATTTGCCTCAGGGCCTCAATCGAATAAAGCTCAATTCTTTAAAAGGAAATTTTCCACTTCAGCTATATCTTTTGATATTTATGATTACATTCCAGATAAAGCCAGCTTTTCAAATATGAAATTAAGCTTTTTAACTAGAAATCTTGACTTATATATTGAAAAAAAATATTCCAAGGAAGATGAACTAATCCTCTTTGGTTCGAGTTTCGGGGCATTAATCTCTACTTTGTATGCATTATTGCAGTCTGATAAAATTACGAAACTGATCCTGATGGCCCCAGCTTTGGGTTTATCCGCACAGAGAATTGTTAAATTACATAACATACCTTTGACACTTTGGAAGGAAAATGGAGTAATACCAGTATTTCACTACAGGTATGATCAAGAGATCCCCTTAGCTTATTCTTTTTATGAAGACTTAATAAACTACCCCCCTCCCAAAATAGAGAAATTCATAATACCTGTTCCCACTTTAATACTACATGGAAGGTTTGACGATGTGGTACCTTTAGTATGGAGTCAGAAATATGCAGAAATTAACCCAGAAGCCACACTTCATATACTTAATGGAGACCATCAGTTACTAGATCAGAAAGAAGTCATGTGGGAACTCATTACAGATTTTCTCAATAAAGATTGAAAATAATTTCTTCTAAAATTCCACGAAGTTTCTCTATTAGTTGTTCTATTTCCTTCCCTTTATCAGTTATTGATTTATGTTTCCATATAAAGGAGTTACTCGACAGTAACGGCCAAACAGAAATACCAGTATTCTCTTCATCTTGAATATCTAGAATAGGTGTGAGTACCCGCTCCAAATATTCATAAGTCTCCTTCGAGATCTGAATATTTAAAAGAGGGCAAAAGAAATGATTATTCTGAGACAAAAGAGGGCGTGCATCCTGTGAATAGCAGAGAGAATTTTTCCCCATCTGAGCTACGCAGCCTGCTTGGAAATCACCAATTAAGATGCGAAATGGGCAAAAAACTCTTTGAGTGATGGTAAGAGTCCTCATCATCCTTCATGTCAAATCTATAATTTTTAAACCTTGCCAAGGAAATAATCAGTAAGATGGTTAAGTGTCTTGGAATTTATTTTTCACACTGAACTTAAGATTTTTGGTAATTACCTTTATCTGATTGAAACATTGTATTGAAATTTCTCTCAATTATAAAAAATCATTGAGAAATTTAAGTTAGATTGAGGACTATTTCTTGTAATTCTTCCCTCACTCTTTTACTAAGATGTGAAATTTCCTTCCCTTTATCTGTGACCAATTCTTTCGTTGGAAATGTAATTTTAGAATCACGACAGAAAATTGGCCATAAATTCATTGTTAACTCATGTTCGTCTTGAACGATTAGTATAGATGAGACAATTTGATCAATTTCTTGATAGGTTCCTTGTGATAGATGTAATTTAGTTACTAGTGGGCAGGTGTAATAGGCATTGTCTGGTCCTTCGATTTCACGTTGAATGAGTGGTCTTTGATCCCGAGTATAACAAAAAGCATCTTTTCCTAATTGAAGAACACACCCAGCTTGAAACCCTGGTTTTGCTACACGAAAAGGACAGAATCCTCTTTTTTCCGCTATCATTATCACTTCAATTTCGGCTATATTTTTTAAACCTTACTAAAAACCAGCTCTAATAAGTGATCCAGCCAGCTTACTAAGGTTAAATGTCATGATTACAGTCGAGGTAATGGTGGTTTCCTTTCTTTATCTAGCTTATAAAAGCTGATTGGGTATGTATTCCGAGGAGATTGACCCGAAAGCTCGAAATTGGATGATCTTTTTTTTCTTAAAAACGAATTTGGCCATTTTTGGCATATTTTTCCTTTTCAATGGATTCCTGTACCAATCAACGGTTATTCTGATATTTTCTTTACCACTTCTCTTAATCGGGATAATATTAGTATATCGTGATATTCAATCTGATCCTTATCAGATGCTCAGGCTGTTTAAAATCCAAATGATCCTTTGGTGGAGATTACGGGGCCCTTTTATAAAGCGAAAACCCATTTTCTATCACTTTCCAGAGGGAAGCCTGCTACAGCAACAGCATTTATTTCGAACTGTTTCTGTTACGAATAAAGAAATGATAGAGGGAGTGAATAAAATTATTACGGTAAAAATTGCCCAATTATGCCCTAAATGTGGCGGCAAACGAAGTGAACCAATGACAATTCAGATCGAGTGTTCTCAATGTGAAAATGGACGGCAATTTCATCCACTAGGAGGGATCTCTGTGCCTATTCCTTGTAAAAATTGTTTAGGGGTCGGATGGTCTCCTATTCAACCATGTTCTCGCTGTCATGGGGATGGCAGTGTTTGGGAAAAACAAAGAATCCGTGTTCAGATCCCACCGCATACCTCTCCTGGCACCAAACTCCGAATTCCAACTCTTGGGAAAATTAATCCAAAGACCTCTTACCAGGGAGATCTATTTCTTAAACTCAGGAAGAAATTATTTAATATATTTTAGATTTGAGTATCAAGGAAGTGTTCCAATAATGACTAGCGATGAATTGAAACAGACATTAATTAATGAAGCAAAAGAATTAGAATCCTATGTGATAGAAAAACGACGTCATATTCATATGAATCCAGAAACCTCATACGAAGAGGAAAAGACCGCTTCATTTATCGAAGAAGAGTTACATAAAATAGGTTATACAACACAACGTACAGCTAAAACAGGTGTTTTGGCTATCTTAACAGGAAAAACCGAAGGCAAAACAGTCGCTCTTCGTGCAGATATTGATGCCTTAAATATCACTGAAGAAAATAATGTTCCTTATAAAAGTACGATTCCAGGAAAAATGCATGCTTGTGGACATGATGCTCACGTTGCCATGTTGTTAGGAGCAGCTAAACTTCTTTTCAAGTATAAAGAACACCTGCATGGAACGCTCAAGTTAATTTTTCAACCAGCAGAGGAAGGAGGAGGAGGAGGAAAAAAGATAGCAGAAGAGGGTCACGTTGATGATGTTGATGTAATCTTTGGTATCCATGTATGGCATGAATTGCCAGCTGGTGTAATTGGAACACGGAAAGGAGCCATGATGGCTTCGGCTGATGACTTTGCAATCACAATTAAAGGTAAGGGAGGCCACGCAGCAGCACCTCACCAAGCTATTGACCCGACTGCAGTATTAGTAGATATTTATAATGCTTTACAAAAACTAACCAGCCGAGAGATCAATCCCTTTGCTAGTGTTGTCCTTACAGCGCCTGTATTTGAAGGTAGTGATGCTTTTAACGTTATCCCTCCTCAAGCGGTGTTAAAGGGAACCTTTCGTACCATGGATCCAAAGGTCCGAGATCATATCATTAATCGCATCAACGAAATCGTAGAGGGTTATAGTAAGGCTTGGCGATGTGAGGGAAGCGTCGAGCTAGGTATTACAGCTGCTTATCCACCAGTTTTAAATGATCCTCAAGCTGTAGCCGATCTGACTAAAATTCTGAGTAGTTTGGACACTGTCACGACGATGGAACCTACGATGGGTGGAGAAGACTTCGCCTTCTATCTTGAAAAGACAAAGGGAGCTTTTATGGGTTTGGGTATTTATAATGAAGAAAAAGGAATTACCTCACCACATCATCACCCTAAATTTGATGTTGATGAATCTATATTATGGAAAGGAACTGCAATTCATGCCCTTCTAGGTTTTTATTCCTCCTTTGTCGAATAAGAGAAAGATATTATTCCTTTTGCCTAGTTTCCATTGACCAAAAGAAGATCCAAGCTAAAGTAACTGAGATAACTTCGATCACCCCAAAAAAAGTTAAGGCGTTATTGACATCAATATTTGACGCAATACGCTCGTTCTCTGTCATGAGAAAGAAGTTTGCAATAAAAACTACTCGGAAATAGGTAGAGAATTCTAATATTTCTTCAGTAGCAAATCCTAAAAAGACTGAACTGAAGATAAAAAAAGGTATTACGAAGAAAACAAAAATTGGCACCCCACTACTTAAACCACTTAAGGATCTAAATTTCATAACCATGGTATTACCCAAAATTGTGACAGTTAAAGGAACGAGAGAAACTAAAATCAGGATAAAGAAAGCTAACAAAAATTGATCGATAGTTACGGGTAAATCTTGTTGCCATGTAAAAAATGCAAGTACACAAGCAATCCATGTAAATAAGCTTGTTACACCCAACAGGATTAGAGCAGTGAGAGATTTTCCTGTAAAGAGCTCAAATCTTTTTGTAGAAGAAAGTAAGATTTCTATGGCTGACTCATGTAGGAATAATTCCTGAATTACGACTATTGAAATTAGAATATTAACAATATAAGCAAATGTAACATAAATCTGCAGAACATGACTTGTAAACCATTGGTAGCCATTCTCATGCAAGTAAATCTCTAATGAAGCAGTTTGACCAGCAAAACTAACATATAACAAAGTCGGTACAAAACAAAATACCAATAGAAATAGTATACGATTTGATAGCAGATACCGCTTAGTTTCGTACGTAATAACAATGAAACAGTTTCTCAATGAAAACCATATTCCAATGAAAAAACTCTGTAGAAATACGACACGTTTAGACATTCTTATCCCTTTTTTTCAATTGGAAAACGAATCTGACGAAAATTGTTGAAATGTTCTTCATTGTGAGATGCTGCAATAACTATATTTTTGCGTTCGGTATATTCTTGCAGAAAAACTTTCAATTTTGTTCTTATTTCTTGGTCTAGGTTATCATAAGGTTCATCAAGAAGCAAAACTTTAGGTTCATTCAATAAGGCTGAACAAAGACCTAATCGTTGGCGCATCCCCTCACTATAAACGCTGACATTTATGTTACGCCATTTAGTTAATCCAAATTCATCAATTAGTTCCATGCACCTTTTCTTAGAATCTTTTAACCCCATTAGCTTGCTTAAATAATTCAAGAAGGTTAATCCTGATATTCCAGCATGGAATTTGCATTCTTCTGGCATAAATCCTAATAAATTAAGTAACGAACGAGATCTTCTTTTCGTATTCTGGCCAAAAATTATGATATTTCCTTTCGAGGGCATCAACAAAGAAGCAACCATTCGTAAAAGGGTGGATTTTCCTGAACCATTGGGACCTAGCAGTAATATTGAGTCCCCTTCAGAAATTGTTAGGGAGAGATCATCGATTACTCTAATGCTAAGGCTTGCTTTCCAAATTCGGTAAATTTTACTTA
>JBHLPG010000178.1:0-7826 GCA_048939725.1 Promethearchaeota archaeon
TACGAAAAGATCCATGGTGTACTTAAGAACTGGACGATCAGAATAACCCCGACCATATAAATCATATCTTAATACTCGAAAACCCTCTCTAACTAATAGTTCAAACGTGGGATTCCAAATAAATAGTGGGGTCGAGAATCCATGCACTAGAACAGTAATATCTCCATCAACTGGCCCATCTAATTCGTAATGGGTATATCCTCTTGAAAGCTGAATGAATTCGCCTTTAAGCGTCTTTCTTGTTGCTTCATTTAATTCCTCATGTTCATATTCCATTTTAATAGTCCTTCTAACTTGGTAGTGCCTGAATATCGGTTCTTCTGTATTTATTTCTACCCCAGTTTTTTTAATAGTATCCTATTTGAGCTTTTACTCCTGATTTGTAAAGCTCCTTTATAGAAATGATTTATATCATACTCTGCGAGACCATAAGGCTGCATATAAATATGGGTTTTTGAAGATTCACTATTTGAGAGGGCCTCGCTTTGGAGATTAGTGATATACTCATGATTTTTTCATTCTGGGATGAGCAGCAAGGCCCACAAGTTCATGATTGTAACCAAGAAATAACTCCTGATATTAACACTATTTCTATTCAATGTTTTATGTCCTGTTTCCACCTTTTTTCAACGGGACTAAATAAGCAGAGTAAAAATCCACCAATCAGACTCACATTACCATTACCGAATTATGGAAAAGTTGCGCGCATTTATTTTGGAAGTTGGGAGGATTCTAAGGTACGGGGCCGTTTCAGGGCATTTGGTATATTTTTCATCTTAGAAAATATCAGCACCTTAGAGGAGCTTTTTTTTGATACAATAATCGAGAGAATCAATCTTTCCGAAAATCCTTTTCAGATCAATTTAATACAAATATTAGAGAAATCCATCAGTAAACATGTTAGACCTATATTTGATGCCGAAACTGCGATTAATCAAGTTAAATTGAGATTAATAACAACTCAAGATCTAACGAGAATTTACAAAATACAAGAACTACGGCCAATGGCAAAAACTCTTGGGCTGTCAACCACTCGGAAGTCCAAGAAAATGTTAGCAACAGATATTCTGGTTTTCCTTATTAAGGATGAAAACGAATAATAGTTCATCTGATGGTTTGGAATATGGTATTCATAACTAAAGGGATCTGTTCTATGCTATAAGTGATATCTTCAGCTGTAATCCCATAATGGGTTACCAAGCGTAATTTGTGCCCCTTATTTAGAGTTAAAATGCCTCTATTATTAAGTGCATCAACCAGTTTCTCCATTGGTGTCTCGATTGGGCATTCAACGAAGAGAATATTTGTTTCGGGATCATTAACTTCTATTGGAAGATTTGAATCTTTTAATCCTTTAGCTAAAAGTGCCGCATTAGTATGATCTTCTTTAAGGCGATTAATCCATTTTTCTTGAAGTGCAATAAGCCCTAAAATCGCAATTAGCCCAGCCTGCCGCATTCCACCACCTAACATCTTTCGATATTTTCGTGCTTTATTGACAAAATCCTGAGAACCAACTACAATTGAACCGATAGGACACGAAAGACCCTTAGAGAGACAAAAAGACATACTATCTACATATTGTGTAAAATCAGTTACAGGCAAGTTCATTGCTACGGCTGCATTAAAGATTCGAGCACCGTCCATATGAATTTTCATATCCTCGTTCATTTTAGCGAAATTAAGGAGATCAGAGAGGTAAGTTGGAGGAAGGACAGCTCCGCCATGATTATTGTGGGTATTTTCAACACAAATTAAAGTTGTCCAGGGTTGATGATCATCATCGCGAGGTCGGATCAATGGTTGTAAATCGTTTTCAAGAGACGCGATCCCTTTATCAGACGAGTAAGGCCTTGGTGTTAGTCCTCCAACTCGAGCAGCACTACCTACCTCATAAAATAAGATGTGACTCATCTCCTCTAATAGTATTTCATCCCCAGGATGTGTTGAACTAAGTAAAGAGACTAAATTCCCTTGAGTACCAGATGATACTAAGAGTGCAGCTTCTTTACCTGTAAGTTTAGTTGCTACAGCTTCTAACTCGTTAACAGTTGGATCTTCTCGAAAGACATCATCACCTAGGTCGCGGTTATCCATGGATTTTAATGCTTCCCACATCTCTGGAGAAGGTTTCGTTACAGTATCAGATCTCAGATCAACTAATCTATTTTCCATCATTTTTCACTTTTAATGATTCAGTCAGATGAGGCTTTAAATAGAATCATAAGTAACCCGCTTCCTTTCATTGTTTCCTGCGGAATCCACCTATCTCTACACCGATTTAGGGTTGAAAAGAGATACAAATAAAATCCTTATTATCGTGAAATGACTCCTAAATGCTTATTCAAACGATAAAGTTGTGAGATGACATAATGAGAGACATTAGGCGAAAAGAAAAAGCTATTACAGATGAAACAGAAATGAAACAAATCCTGCAAAAGGCTCAATATGTTACTCTTGCCATGAGTAAGGATAACCAACCCTATTTGGTTACACTAAGTCATGGGTATGATCCAGAGAAGAATATTCTCTTCTTTCATTGTGCCTCTGAAGGGAAGAAGATGGATTATTTAACTTCAAACAATGGGTTAGTTTGGGGACAAGCTTTGATTGATCTTGGATATGCTCAAGGAGCATGTGATCACCTTTATGCCACGACCCAGTTCAAGGGAAAAGTATCTTTTCTTCACGATTTAGAAGAAAAAAGGCAAGCTTTGATCAATATGATTCAAAAGCTTGATGAAAATCCCCAAGAAATAATTGAGACTCAACTCAAAGAAAAATCCGTCGCTAAGGTAACTATAGGGAGAATAGATATTGAGTATATGAGTGGAAAAAAGCAAAAAGCCGTGAGTATCTCATTGTGAACTGGTGAAAAAAATGGTAGAAACAAAAGAAATTGCTTGGGATCTAACCCTTATCTTCAAATCTGATGAGGAAATTCAAGAAACGATCCGAAAAGCACAGGCAGAAGCAGAGGTGATTGATAAAGATTATCGTGGTAAAATTAATTCAACAGAGATGACTCCTAATGATATTCTTCGTTTGTTCGAACGCATGGAAAGCTTACAAGAAAAATCAGAGGGACTATATTGGTATGGACAGTTAAAAGTCAGTGCAGATCAAACAGATGAAGAAGCACTAAAACTTCAAAACACCCTAAAGAGTTTTCGGTTAGATATTAAGAAGAAAATTGCTTTTGTAAAAATAGAATTGGGGAAACTACTAACCAGAAATGAAAAAATTCTAGAATCCCCCATTTTGGCGAATTATCACCACTATATGGAAAATATTCTAAGAAAACATAAATATACTCTTTCAGAAGTTGAAGAACAATTAATTCTTGAGAAAGATCTGAATGGAGCCATGGCCTGGTCACAATTCCGTGCAGAGTGGTTGGGGAGTAAACAATTCGAAGCTCTGATTGACAATGAAGAAAAAACTTTCTTCTGGAGTGAAGCTCAAGGTTTAATGAGATCACCAGATAGAACCAATCGAAAAAATACGATTATTTCAGTTATGGATGCCTTAAAAGAAGATGGAGCCATCTTCTCGTCTGCATTACGCAATATTTGTGCTAATCATGTAACAATGGCACAACATAGAAAATATGATACGATGGCGTCCAGCCTAATAACGAATGATGTCACTCAAGAAATGATTGATAATTTGTATGCAGTAATAGAAGATAATTTAGATATTTTTAACGAGATTCTATTGCTAAAAGCTAAGATTTTGGGAACCGAGAAGTTATTGGGGGAAGATCTTTGGGCACCTATTCCTCAACCAGGAGAAGAAACCAAGAAAAGCTCTTGGAATGAGGCGAAAGAGATTGTTACAGAAATATTGTATGATTTTGACGACAAATTTGGAAAAATCGCTGATAAGATGTTTGCGGAAAGTCATATTGACGCCTCACCAAGGAAAGGTAAACGAGGAGGCGCATTTTGTTCAACTAATGAATATGCAAAAGAGTGTTTCATCCTCCAGTCTTATAATAAGACATTCGATGATCTTAGTACGCTTGCTCATGAGATGGGGCATGCCGTCCATGGGTATTCATGTTTAGAAGCACAAACATTCCTGAATTGGGATGTTTCATTCTGTATTGCAGAGTGTGCTTCAGAATTTGTGAGATTTTTACTGATAGACAAAATGAAAGAAATTGTTCCAGACCCTCAGAAGCGTGTAATCTTATTTAATCACTTGGAAGACCTAGGAATTGTAATATTCGAAGTAGGATCACGAACACAATTCGAGAAAAGTCTCTACAGCGCAATTGAAGCAGGGGAATATCTTAACACAGAAAAAATCTCTGAGTTGTTTTTAAAATCCAGAACAGATTATTTTGGCAAAGCAATAGAATTCCTACCACAACAGAAGTATGATTGGATGTGGAAACCACATTATTTCAGGATTGACCTGCGCTTCTATAACTATCCTTATGTTTTTGCTGAACTGATCGTTCTAGCATTATATAATAATTTTAAAAGTGAAGGAGAATCCTTTAAACCAAAATTCAAAGCCTTCCTCTCTGCTGGCTCGTCTAAATCACCACGAGAATTAGTTGAAGATATGGGGATGGATCTGACAACAAAAAAATTTTGGCAAATGGGTTTGAACGAGATACGAGCGATTCTAAAAGAAGTAAAAAGCTTATTTTAATCTCTCTCACCCTTTTTTCCAAGAATATGTTTAGATCTTCACTTTTATTAATAAATTTCTATAACTGATAGTATCAATAACTATATATAGATGATAGTATCAATTATCAAACGAGTTGATATCGTTGAATTTTGATGAAGATGAACTACAAAAATGGGAAACGGAATATAAAAAAGGTTTTAGTAAGCCATTAGTTCTGTTTGCTTTAGCTGAAAAATCAACCTATCCTTATCAAGTGACAAAAACGATAAGTGGCAAAACTCATGGCATGATTACCGTTGCAGGATCAAATATCTATCCTATTTTAAAGCAACTCGAAGAAATAGAGTTAATTTCGAGTAAAAAGGATCCTAGTGAAAAACGAATTTATAGTCTCACGGAGGAGGGAAAGGACTTTTTAGTTGCTTTAAAGCAATCTTTGAAGGAATTTATTAATTTAATCCGAGAAGTGATTGATACTCACGATGAGATGAAATAAAATGAGTGAAAATATGAAACTAAATTCAATTGATGGATATATCGACGAAGTACGTCGATTACTACGTTATTCCGAAGAAAAAATCCAAGATGCTCTCAAAGAACTTCGTATTGATATTGAGGCTGCAGTAGTAGATACTAAGAGTAAACCTCCCTTAATAGAGTTTGGCTCTCCTCGAGATGTAGCCCTTAATATTATGGCAAGCCATCCCGAATGGTACAGTAAACGTGCTGGGTGGTGGACTCGTTTTGGAGCGTTTTTTCTTGATTTGCTTATTGAAATGACTGTACTTGTCATCTTTCTAGGTGCTGGATTTATAGCCATCATAACGTTCATTATGCCTTTAGATGAACTCATGCAGGAATTTAAATCCTGGGAACAAGAATCGTTTAACTTATTTGAACTCTTTACCCCTCAATCACTACTTCTAATAGTTTTGATGAGCTTTTTCTTCATTGCGACTGTGATATTCCTCGTTGGATATAATACAGTCTTAGAATATTATTTTGGAGCCACCGTGGGTAAGAAGCTGCTGAAACTTTTGGTGGTTGATCAGACAGGTATTCGTATCACTTGGAAACAGGCAATCATTCGAAATCTCTCAAAACTCCTCATCTCCGAAGAAATACTTCCCTTCGATGCAGTTTTAGGCATGATTTTAGAGAAGATTGACCCTGAAAAGACCCAGAAACAGCGTGGTTTAGATATCTTAGCTGAAACAATCGTTATCAAACAATAAGAGGATAAAAGATGCAGACCTTAGTGGTTGTTAAATCAATCCATCATAAGAACACTGAAAAAGTAGCGAAGGTCTTCGCAAAAGTTCTTGATGCAGAAGTAAAAATGCCAGAAGAAGTTAACCCTGCAGAACTTCACGAATATAATCTCGTAGGCTTTGGTTCAGGAATCTATAGTGATAAACACCATAAATCCCTACTTAACCTTGCGGATAGAATACCGCACGTCATTAACAGGAATGCTTTCATTTTCTCTACTAGCGCGATGATGGACAAAGATAAAGTCGCTAAAGATCACTCGGTGCTTAGAAAAAAATTACAATTTAAAGGTTACAAAATCGTAGATGAATTTACTTGTAAGGGCTTCAACACTAATAGTTTTTTGAGATTTTTGGGAGGAATGAATAAAGGAAGACCTAATGCTGAAGACCTCAAACATGCAGAGGAGTTTGCATTAAACTTGAAACAAGTAATCATGTAAATTGTATTAAATGGAGATAAAAAAGAAAAATGAAAGTTGGTATAATCTATAACACGAATCGGAAAGAAGCAACTCATCAAATCGTATTATGGTTACACACAGCTCTAGAACAAAGAGATTTTGAAGTAATTGTTGGAAAAATGAATAAATTCCAAGATTTTGACTGTGATGCATTTATTGTAGGATCTGCAGTCTATGGATTTCACGTAGAGAAAAAATTTGAGCTTTTTCTCGGAGATAAGACCGAATTCTTACGAAACAAACCACTGGCAACTTTTATTGTGTGTTATTTTACGAAATTGTCAAAGATGTACAGAAGAGGGATTTTTAAGAACATTCCCTCGAAACCAATTAGCCATATCGCATTCAAAGGCTATTATAACCCCTCTGATATTGAAAAGTGGGACTCTGATGGTCAAAAAGCCAAAGCATTACAGTGGGTATACGAACTCGAAAGAATTTTAACTATCCCGATCAAAACAAGGGAACAGGAAAAGGTGATTATATGAGTAATACAATTCTAGTGTACGCAACTCGTTGGGGTGCAACAGAAGAAACAGCTCAAGAGATCAAAAAAGTCCTAAGTGAAAAATACAATATTGAAGTGGATCTTGTTAATCTGAAAGATAAAAAAAGGAAAGAACACAGAAATCCAGATATTTCAGCTTATGAAAATGTTATCCTAGGGATTAGTGTCGCAAAGTTTAGGTGGGCAAAAGAAGGAAAAAAATTCCTGAAAAAGAACAAATCGGCTCTATTAGGAAAAAATTTGTTTATTTTTGTATCATCTGGAGGAGCAGGGGATGCACATCAAAAGAAAAATCTTGAAGAGTATGAGAGACTCCAGAAAAAATGGATAGACAATAATCTTGACAAATGGGGCATTGCTTTCACCTCTAGGAAAGCATTTGGAGGCCGATATGTCGGAAATCTTAGCCATCTAGGGGATAACCGAGATTGGGATCAAATTAGATCCTGGGCTGAGGAAGTCGGTTCAATCATTACCAATTAGATGATTCAAATGAGTTATTACTTAAAAAATGCTGTAAGATATTGGAGAAAAACTCTTCGGATGATATTCCTCTATAATAGATCCGAATGGTCTGAGATCACTGTTGAGGACTTACTAGATCGCTATAACTCAAATCAGTTACCTTTAATACTTGATATTCGCACGGTACGGGAATATAAAAAGGGACACATCCCAACTGCAAGACAAATTTATGTTACTGAAATAAAATCGAATTTAGAGAATCTCCAATCATTTAAAGAAAGCGAAATTGTCACTATCTGTCCTGGAGGAGGTTTATCTTTGGTAGCTGTTGATATTTTAGTTGATGCTGATTTTAAGGATGTTAAGAGCTTAAAGGATGGAATGGATTTATGGATAAAAAAGGGATACCCAATTACTACCGATGATGAATTTTTCTACCCTTCTAAAAAAGATAGTACACAGGTAATTCAA
>JBHLPG010000179.1:0-7822 GCA_048939725.1 Promethearchaeota archaeon
AATTTAGTCCGAAATGATGGATACTCCCCTGATATTATAGCTGGAATAAGCAGGGGGGGGTTAGTCCCAGCAAGAATTATTAGCGATCTCTATTTATGTCAATCCCAAAAACCTACATTGGCAATTATGCAAATAGGTTTCTATTCTGGAATTGGGAAAACACAGAAAGAACCGATTATTTATCAAGATCTTCCAGGACACATACACGGGAAAAAAATATTACTTATAGATGATGTCGCCGACAGTGGGATTTCTCTCGATTTTGCTATGAAATATTTAAACATGAAAAAACCCTTAGAGGTAAGAATAGGTACTCTATATTATAAACCATGGTCAATCTTAAAACCTCATTATTATGTTGAGGAAACAGAAAGTTGGATTATTTTTCCTCATGAAAGATATGAATTCATGGCGGAACAACTAAAAAATAGGGAGATGGATGAAATCTCAGCTAGAAAATTCTTCGCAGAAGAGGCAGGGATTCCTGAGTACTCAATAACTCAGTTCCTAAAAATTATCAAAGAAATGTAATTTTCCTGAAGAAATCAAATCATTTCGCACCTATTCTTCGCTCAACACTTTCTACCACTAAATCAACTAATTCTGGTGCTAGCCCTATATAACTAAGAGGATCTAGGATCTCATCTATCTCTTTTTCATTGAATAGAGTTTTAATTTGTGGATGGGACTTTATCGCTTTGGTAAAGTCATCTTTTCTTGTAAGATCACGAAGTAATTTATGAGCTTCTTGTCGTCCAATTGAGGTAGTCAGTTTTATTAACAAATTTTCACTGCACTGACGGCCATTTAATAAAAAGAGATTTTTACTTACATTATCCTTGTTTATTTTTACTCCATCAAGAATTTTTTTCATCTCTAATAAGGAAAAATCAGTCAGTGTGATGAGTTGTGGGAGTACTATACGTTCTACACTAGAATTGGACATATCTCTCTCATGTTCCAATGAAACGTTCTCTATAGCTGCTGGAAGTAAAGAACGAAGGAAACGAGCTATACCACAAATCCTTTCTAATTTCCATGGATTCTGTTTTTGTGGCATAGTAGAGGAACCAATTTGTTTATCTTCAAATACCTCAATTATCTCTCCAATTTCAGTACGCTCTAAGTTTCTTAATTCTCTAGCTAATTTGTCAAGTATGGCGTCGACAGCAATTACAGCGGAGACGAAATAGAAGTAAACAACTCTAGTTACAACTTGAGTTGTAATTAACGATGATTCTAATCCGAGTTTCCGCATTACTTCTTTCTCAATTTCATTTGTGCCATATGCTGCATAGGTGCCTACCGCTCCAGAGAGTTTTCCATAAATAGCTGTGTCAATTAAATTTTCTCTCGTAATATAAAGCTCATTAAGGAAATTAGCGAATTTAAAACCATAAGTTATAGGGATTGCATGTACTCCATGGGTTCGCCCTATACACACAAGATCACGATATTCTTTAGCTAGTTTGATTAATTTTAGTATTAATTCATCAATATGTTCTAGAAGAATATTCTTTGCTTCTTGAAGCTGTAGTGCTGTTACTGTGTCTTGAATATCGCTAGAAGTTGCTCCTACATGGATGTATTCACCATAATTTGGGCAAACCTCTGTTGCTGCTAATATAACACTAAATAGATCATGTTGTGTTTCCTTTTCTATTTCTTTCACTCTATTTAGTGGTATTTTTTCGATTCTAACAAATTGGTCAATCTCCCTCGCAGCTTCTCGAGGAATTTTCCCATAATCAGCATTAACTTGTGCTAATTTCCGTTCAACAAGAAGTTGGAGTTCAAGTTGTTTTTCTTCTGAAAAAATATCAGCAATTGGAGTTTGATAACGCTTATGAGCAAAAGATGTCATAATAGATGCCACAGAAATGAATTTTTAGAGATTTCATCCGTAATTTCAGTTATCTGATAACCATATAAGATATGAAGAAATAACACATAAATTTTTTTATGAAAACGGAGGTAATACAACATAAAAGTAATAAAATGATCTGAGTGAAATTGTTTTAGAAATTCTTTATATTAATCTAGAATCTTAAAATCTTGAGAAAACGGAGCCTAATCTGAAATGACATGTGATATCATTTGTGGGGGATTTTGGGGAGATGAAGGAAAGGGTAAAATAATTAGTTATCTTGTAAACAAACGCAGAGCTAAAGTAGTCGCTAAAGGTGGCGTTGGCCCAAATGCTGGTCATACGATAGTCATAAAGGATAAAGAATACAAATTACGAATGATTCCATCTGGGATTGGGGGATCACATGTAGAAAAATTACTTATTGGACCAGGTGTCCTAATAAATCCTGATGTTTTCCTAAAGGAGATTAAGCTGACAGAAACAGAAGGAATTTCTTTTCTCGATCCTCAATGTGGGATAATCTCTCCTAAACATATTAAAATTGATACGACTGATAATCATTTGACGAAAATTGTTGGAACCTCTGGAGCAGGTACAGGTCCTGCAAATCAAGACCGGATTCGGAGAGTATTGGATCTAGCACGTGATGTCAAAGCATTAAAACCATATCTTTTAGACGTCCCTCAAGAAGTAAATAATGCTATAGATAAAAAAGATCCTGTATTAATAGAAGGAACCCAAGCAACACATTTATCTCTTTTTCATGGCACATATCCTTTTGTAACGTCAAAAGATGTGACCGCTTCCTCTATTTGTGCAGATGTTGGAGTAGGCCCTACAAAAATCACTGATGTGGTTCTCGTTTTCAAAGCTTATGTAACTCGTGTTGGAGAAGGTCCATTACCTAATCAACTATCTGAAGAGGAAACTCGGGAAAGAGGATGGATTGAATATGGTACGGTTACAGGACGGCTTCGTAGAGCCGCGCCTTTTAATCTAGGTCTTGCAAAAAGAAGTATCATGTTAAACGGGGCTACAAAACTTGCTTTGACAAAATTGGACATTGTATATCCAAACGAGGCAGGAAAGCGTATCTATGATAATTTAGAAACCAATACTAAGAAGTGGATAGAAGGGATAGAGAAAGAATTGAAAATGAAATTTCATTATATTGGCACAGGACCAGCAGATATTGATATCATTGATCGAGAATAGAATTTGCCAGATTCGAAGGACATTTATTAAAATTAGATAAATACGCTCATTATGGATGATGTATAATGAATGAAGACCCTGTTGAAGTAGTGGCGGTAGGTCCTCATCCTGACGATGTTGAACTAGGAATTGGAGGGACCATCGCAAAATTATCGCATAATGGTATAAGAACTGGTATTATTGATCTAACTAATGCAGAACCAACCCCAAAAAACATAAAATATCGTTCTCCAGATGATTTCGATCCTGATTACGCTGAGATGAGAATAAACGAAGCTAAAAAAGCAGCTCGAATCCTTGGTGCTGAACGAATTACGTTAGATCTACCTAATCGACGACTTTTTGATACTTTTAAGGCACGCTGCAAATTAGCTACGGTATTTCGAAAGTGGCGTCCAAAAGTAGTTATTTCAATGTATGGAAAAACGTTAATGGCTTCTCCTGATCATTTTCAGGCACAGCAAATAGTAGAGGCAGCAATATTCTATTCTAGACTCACAAAATGGGATAAACATTTTGATAATTTACCAGTTCACCGTATCAACTCATTATTATATTTCCCCGTTCGATTTATCGATTTACACCCAGAGGGATACACCTCTTTCTTTAATGACATTACTAACTATGTTGATCTCAAGGAAAAGGCAATTTTAGTTTATAAATCACAAGGTTTTGTCCCAAGTAAAACTACTCAGATTTCACACTTCCCTTCAATGCTTTTAACATGGAATAAAACTCTTGGGTCTCGTATTGGTGTTGAGTATGCAGAACATCTTGTATCTCCAGTTCCATTACGGTGTGACGACTTTGGTTACTTCTTGAACCAAAGATCTAGGCGATAAGAGATACCCAAAGTCTCTCCGCTCTATTTACTCTTTCTTTTTCGATATCTTCTTTAAAAATAGCAACAATTTCCGTTTGGGAAAAAGTAGTATCTGCTTGTGTCAAAGATAAACTACCATTAACACTATCCAAGTAATACCATTGGCCATCATCCAAATGAATGAATCCTTTCATTCTTCTAGTATCTTTGGCTAGTTCAGTGAAGTATTCTCGTACTTTAAGGGAGTCTAGTTCCAAATCTGCCTTTAATAAAATATCAAAAGCGATCTTGGTAGTCCTGCAAGTACTTGGAAAATCTGTCTTAGAGTATCCTCTTTCAGAATATAATTCTGCTATTTCAACTTGGGCCAACTCACCAAAAATTGTATTTATTACTTTAATTTTAGGATTAATGGAACGTAGCTTATCTTTTATTTCAAAAACTCTGTTTTGACTTACCAAATCGATTTTATTGATTATAGCTGTTGATGCATATTTAATCTGTTTTTCAATAGTCTGTACTATAGGAACCAAATCCAGAAAGTGAAGCGAATCAATTAAGCAAATGTTTCCTGAATAAGTAAACTTGTTACCGATTTTATTTTCAACTATCTGTAAATCTCTATCCATTGTAACCGGATCAGCAAGACCAGATGCCTCAATAAATAGAATATCAATTGGAGTTAAAGAAAATTTGAGTAACGCTTCAATAAACGTCGTATGCCGACATTGGCAAAAAATTGATCCTCCATTGATTTCTACCAGTTCAAGATCTTTTTGAGGTAATAATAGACCATCTATCCCAATTTCGCCAAATTCATTCATCAACACTCCACACTTATGAGAAGAAAATAGAGACAATAACTTTACAAGGAATGTCGTCTTCCCTGAACCTAAAAAGCCGTTAATTAGAAAGAGTTGAATTGGTTTATTTGACATCACAGAACTCTCTTGATTTCATTC
The DNA here is from genome assembly GCA_048939725.1 of Promethearchaeota archaeon. Lineage (GTDB taxonomy): Archaea > Asgardarchaeota > Heimdallarchaeia > Hodarchaeales > Hodarchaeaceae > Hodarchaeum. Next base: position 4,871 of record JBHLPG010000179.1, read on the forward strand.
AACATTTCTTCCTTATTAGGAATTATAGAAGACCATTTTAGTTTACCGTTAATTAAGATACAGGGGAGGTGTTTAATATTCAATTTCTTTGCCCGCGCAACGCTTTCTCGTTTAATAAACCTATATTCTACTAATTTTATTCTATCACCAAATTCTTTCTTTGCCTCAAGCGCTGTTGCAAGCATATATCCACATGCAGCGCAAGTAGCCGAATCAATTGTAAAAACCTCCACAAGTGGTTTAGAGAGGTTTTGATAATCTGGTAATTTGATATCAATATCTATTTCTGTCATCTCATAATTCGTTAAGGATTTTCTAATTAGTTCAGGTTCTTTAATAGCTTGAAAAACTCCAATAACATTATCGGGTGGAATATCATACGGCATGTCGCATCCAGGAGCAATTACTAAATTTTCTTTACCAACCTTATCGATTAAATTTATAACATATTTCATGTTATCCTGTTGAGTACCGAATAGCATTACAGTAGTAAGAGGGATGTTCCCACCTAGTACTATATTCTTTGGTTTAACTATTTTCATTGCTTGGACCATATCAATGTTTTCATCTACAAACATTGAATTAGGATTAGTATTTGCAATCAATGGTAAGTTTTTTGTGGCATCTCCACAAACAAAAAAGGAGGAAAATGTTTTTTCTTTCTTAATCTCACTAAATATTTTTTGAAAACGCCTGATCAAATGATCATCAAACATTTGTGGGGAGATTTGCGACACAACAGGATCAACAACTGCAATAACATCCATTCCTGCACTAATATAAAGATCATTCATTTTCATACAGACTTGAGTTGTATATTCCAGTAACTCATCGACAAATTCTCTGTTTTGAAATAAATCTAGGTATATTTTTGTACCACGAAGATGAGACGCTAAAGTTAAAGGACCTGTAGTTAACCCAAAAAGACCTGTTGTTTCACCGATTTTACTCTTTACCTGTTTCATCACTTTAAGAATCAGCGGGAGTCTCCCATCAGTGACTTTAGGCAATTTTGTTGGAACTAAAGGATCATCTTCTAAAGGATGAGAAATAACCATTGGAGGATTTTTATCACTCCAACTCAATCCACAACCCAGAATTTCTGCTTCAACTTGTAGATCGAATAAAATTGGTTGTCCATCTGGATGGTACAACTTATTAACTTCAATTAAGCATTCTTGTAACTTACTTGGATTAGTTAATACATCGGTAGCTGTATATTTTTTTAAAAAACCTGAGTGCACTCCTGCGAACGGAACCCAAGGAATATGATCTACTTTTTGATGTTTAAAAACTTTTAAAAGCAGTTCTTTACCCCTTTCTTGAGTGTGACCGTGTTCATGCACTATTTTAACCTCTTCATGAGAATAAGAACTTCCATCGCAACTTTAAAATTTCTGCTTATTTGGATTTTTATCAAAGAAAAAAGAGGTGGAACTTCATGCCATTAAAAACGCCTGAAGAATACTTTGAAAGTATCAAAAGAAAAGTTAATCTGTATATGTTTGGGGAAAAAATCGAAGAATTCTGGAAAAGCCCTTATTTTAAAATAATTGAGCCTTCAATCAGCACAATACGAAAGATCTATGAAATGGCTCAAATGGATGAGTATAAGGATCTAATGACAGCGACATCAAATCTGACTGGTGAAACAATTAATCGTTTTACTCACATACATCAATCTGTTGAGGATCTCATTACGAAAATAAAAATGCAAAGACTTGTTGGACAAAAAACTGCTTGTTGTTTCCAAAGATGTGTTGGATTTGATGCGGCAAATACCCTGTATAGTGTCACATGGGAGATGGATAAGAAATATGGGACGAATTACCACGAATGCTTTAAGGATTATTGGATTGATGTTCAAAGACAAGATTTAATGGTAGCAGGAACAATGACAGACACAAAGGGTGATCGTAGTAAAAGACCGAAAGATCAATCAGATCCAGATCAATTCTTACACATAATTCATGAAGATGATGATGGAATCGTGGTACGAGGAGCAAAAATCCATCAAACAGGTTTTTTAAATTCTCATAGAGCTATAATAATGCCTACATTATCTTTACGACCAGGAGAAGAGAAATATGCTGTAAGTTTCGGTATTGATACAAATGAGAAAGGTATAACAATGATATATGGTAGGCAGGCATCCGATACACGTAAAATGGAGGAGGGGATGTTTGACATTGGGAATTGGAAGTATGGAGGTCAAGAGATTTTTGTGATCTTTGATGATGTTTTTGTACCTCACGATCAAGTTTTTATGAAAGGAGAAACAGAATTTTCAGGAGAATTAGTCAATAGATTCGCTGGCTACCACCGACAATCATATGCCTGCAAAACTGGAGTGGGGGACGTTCTTATTGGGGCTGCAACACTAATTGCTAAGTATAATGGAGTCGATAAAGCTTCTCACATACGAGATAAGATTGTTGAGATGGTTCATTTGAATGAGACACTATTTAGCTGTGCCCTTGCATGTAGTGCCGAGGGCTTCCAACGAGATGCTGGAAATTATGAGATGGACATGTTACTGGCCAATGTGAACAAACAAAATGTTACCCGTTTTCCTTATTTGATTGGACGATTAGCTGAGGATCTAGCAGGCGGAATTATTTGTACCCTACCATCTCAAGCAGATTTTGATTCACCTGAAATTGGAGATTTATTGAAGAAATACCTCTCAACCTGTGATGATACGAATTCTTCCGATAGGTACAAGCTACTCAGATTTATTGAAAATCTCTCAATGGGAGTAGCTTCAGTAAGTTATAAAACGGAATCTCTACATGGAGCAGGTTCTCCACAAGCCCAACGAATAATGATCGCTCGGCAGGCTAACTTAGAAGAAAAAATGAACTTAGTTAAAGAAATTTTAGATATTGAATGAGATTAATTATCCATTAGTCTTTCAAAAAAAGCTTTAAACTGATTTTGAGTTAAAAATGC
>JBHLPG010000180.1:0-7775 GCA_048939725.1 Promethearchaeota archaeon
ACAAGTAGGACAGACTTTCCATCTCATATAGATCCCTGTTGCTATAAGGGCTCCTATAAAACCAACCAAAGAGATTAAAGCCACTATCGAGAATTCTACCAAGAAAGAGAATACAATTAGTGCAATCGGCCCAAGCCAGAGAATGAATAAGTTTTTCCCCCATTTTTTCCCACAAGCAATATGTCTCTCCAGGTATAATCCCTTCCATTCCTTTAAAGGAAGTAAATTACTCCGTGATGTGGAAGTGTTTTCCTCAACAATTGATTCTCTTATTTTGTAATAACAATGTTGACAATGCTTAATTGGCCAAGCTAATATATTAAATGCAAGAGAATATAGTAAATACAACCCTGCAATCCATACATTAAGAAATATTAAGCCTATGGTTCCAAAACACATAATACTTATCCTTAAGAACAGGATTATAATTGAATTATTATATGGGCACCTAGGATATAACAAATGACGGAGATCTGATGTTTGTTTCACTACAGACATTATTTTTTAGCTCTTTCCACTTTAGTGTTAAGAAATCATTAAATCCGAAATGGAGAAAGGGATTAGGAATTTTTAATGTCGTGTCTTTAATTTTTCTTGATATTGACTTAAATATTAACTTGTTACCTTGATCTCTGATAATTTCTTCTTCAAAATATAGATTTTATTCTGTTTTTCCTATTTTTCTCTCACTCACTAGCTCCTCATATTATTAAAACATCTTTATGGGCATGATTAACTGTATATACCCAGGAATATACTTTTTGAAGCCTTACCATCTTTAAATGACAAATTTATGAATTGATATATTTGGAAAGCTACCTCTAAAAATTATAATCTCGGTTTAACGACATTATCCCATGATACTCAATGATATGGCTTTAAAAAGATAATTCATCCAGCAACTGATCAAATTCCTCTTTTGACAGACCAACTGATTTTTCGATAATTTCTTCCTGCTTAGATTCAATACTCTCAGCTTTTTTCCAAAATTCTAGTTGCTGGGAAATTTCCGTACTAATACACTTAAGAGATGTCTTTAATTTTTTGATCGAGACGTTTTTAAAAGTGATGGCTACCAATACATATTCTTTTGATACTCCAAAAAAGCATAAATTACTTTCAGGAAACTCTGATAAGCTGAATCCAAGTTTTCCTAGTTTTAATTCAGACATACCAAGATAAAGGGCAGTAGAAATGGCGGCAATACCTTCAAAATCTGAAAATTTACCATTCTCTTTCGTCACCTTCGATATTACTAATCCTGTTGCGTCTGATAGCAATATCTGCTTTACTCCTGGAGTTGATCTCATGAATTTTACTAATAGGTTATTTATGGCATTATTGATATCCATAATCGATTATCATTAGTCAAGCATTAATATTCTTTTTTGCCTATTTCAGTAAATCTTTTTTTTTCCTCTAGTGTTAACTGAATTTGGAGTAAGATTTAATGACAACCTTATCTAAAATAGATCTATCTGCTCAGAAGTATATTTCAAATCCTGAAATTGATATAACTCTTGAATTAGCTTTAAAATTAAACCGACCAATCCTTATTGAAGGCCCTGCAGGAACAGGCAAGACTAGTGTCGCTATCTCTATAGCACAAGCATTAAGCTGGAAACTTTTCCGAATCCAATGTTACGAAGGGATTACTTTCGAAAGTGTCATTGGTGAATTTGATTACAAGCGCCAACTACTACATATTGAGTTAGAGAGACAAAAACATTCCTTAACCAGTACAATGGATTTAGAAGATATTTTTTCAAAAAAATTCTTCATTGAACGACCATTATTTCTCTCTTTTATTGAAAATGATCCCAATGTCTTATTAATAGATGAAATCGATAAATCTGATGAGGAATTCGAGGCTTTTCTTTTAGAAGCTCTTGGGGAGCGTCAAATAACTATACCTGAATTAGGTACCTTCCATTCAAGTAATGAAAATCAAATTGTGATATTAACTAGCAATTCCAGTCGAGATTTAAGCGAACCACTACGTAGGCGATGTCTTTTCTTATATATCGATTTTCCTAACCCTGAACGCGAACAGCAAATCCTAGCAGCTCATACGGGGAAGAATTTTGATGATCCACTCCTAACAAGCATAACAGGAATTGTCAGTCAGATTAGAAAATATGATCTACGAAAAGTTCCATCTATTGCTGAAACAATCGATTGGGCAAAGGCATTGATACTACTTGGAAAGGAACATATTGATGAACCAACCTTAAAAAGTACAATAACAGTCCTTCTGAAGTATCAAGAAGATATAAACCGATTGGAAAGTCAAATAAATGAAATAATCCGTTTAGGTTCTATTTAATGGTGTTAAAACATGGGAGTGATTTTAGATTTCGTATCGTTATTACGTTACCTTGGTTTACCTATTTCCCCTGATGAAACCATCACTGCCCAGAGAACTTACCAAACATTAGGAGTACAGCAGAAGAAAAAGTTACAGGTTGGATTGAAAGCAGCTATTGTGAAGAAACGAGAAGATTTTCGTATTTTTGATGTGGCATTTGATTCTTTTTTCTCTCACCATCCCCATCCATCTATAGATCAAGATGTTGATTCATTTGAACGGGCAAAAAATCGATTCTTAGAGCGACTAGAAGTAAAAGGTTACCAAGAGATCGGAGAATTATTGCTAGAAAACCAAATTGATAATGCAACTCAAAAAAGTGAAAAAATGATCCAAGAGGCAGTCACTTCATCGGGACAATCAACGGTAAATGGTTTCATAGAGGTCCAGAACAATCTTCAGCGAGCTTTTCAACAAGCTTTTGGCGTTAGAGTTCCTATTCGGGACTTAACACCTAGACAACGTCAAGAATTGTCAGCAGAAACTATTCAGATGGGAACAAATCTCCAGTTACTTGAACAATCACTAATAAAAAGACTTCAAAACCAATTTCAAGAAGATTCTATCGAGCTAGAACGTTCTCAAGAAAAACCTGCAGAAATCTCTACTATAGAATCCTATTTGCATAGAAATCTCTCTTATCTATCAATCTCCATTGCTAATGTAAAAGAGCAACTTATCGAAATGGGTCGCATTCTCGCATCCCGTGAAAGACGACGGCGTAAACGAGCGATGCATGGCAAACTTGACTTTAGAAGGACTTTCAGAAAAAATTTAACTAATAACGGGGTTCCTATTGACTTAGTACAAAAAAGAAAACGAATTCAAGATCCAGATATTATTATTCTAAATGATGTTTCAGGATCAACGAGGTGGGTCGCAGATTGGTTCTTTGTAATTACTTTTGCTGCGAGGAGTGTCTTCAAGAAAGTTAGAATTTTCGAATTTGATAATACCATGGTCGAAGTTACTTCAGCTCTTGAGTTAAAGACAATAGATCGTGCTTTAGAGGAAAGAAAATCATGTTGGAAAAAAACATTACGACCAAGGAGAATTCATTCAGATTATCAAACTTCTCTCGAGGATTTTTTCCTTCTTACAAAATACAGACCAGTCACACGCCGAACAACCGTAATTATCCTTGGTGATTGCAGAGATAATGAAGGAATGTGGATTACTACGAGACCAATCAGTGCAGTGTTATTGGAAAAAATCATATTACCCGCAAAAAGGGTTGTTATCCTAAATCCAGAGAGAAAATCTCTCTGGAATACAGGTGATTCAGTAGTTCAACACTATAAGACCATTGGCGCCGAATTGTATCACATGGCGACTCTAAATGACTTGGTGGAATTCGTATTTGAACTGAAGCACAATTAAGATGTAAACTTAGAAATTCATATTAGAAGATTTAAAGGAATAATGTATTTCAAAGCATTTTAAAGATATAATTGAAATACAGGCCATTCATTCATTCAACATTTCTAGATATTGAATTGCTTCCAATTTTCGGGAACTGTAAAAAATACGTTCAATGAAACTTAGGAGTGTTAATATTGACCTATACTTTAGCAGTAATCTCAGATATTCACGCAAATATAGTCGCATTGGAAGCTGTTCTGAAAGATATCAAAGTGAATTTTACTGAGATCACTGAATATTTATGTCCTGGGGACCTCGTTGGGTATGGTCCGAATCCAATAGAGATCATTGATAAGTTAATAAGTGAAACAAAATTTACTGTAGTTACTAAAGGGAACCACGATCATGCAATTGGTGGGGGGGGGCGTGATATAACGAATTTTGATAAATACATAGGTAAATTTAATAGATATGCTCAACAAGCCATAAAATGGCAAGCTGAAGTATTATCACCTGAAGAGAAAACATTTTTGTATCAATTACCTAGTTCTCGTACTATTTCTTATAAAGCTGATGAAATAAGCATTTCAATAATCCATGGTTCCCCACAATATCCTCTTGATGAATACATAAGACCCAATACCCCTGAACAAAAAGATCTTTTTCCATTCATGGAATTATTTGAAATTGGAATATTACTCTTAGGCCACACCCATATTCCATTTGTGGATAAGAGTAAGTCATCTGAGACAGGTCAAGAAATATTAATGTGTAATCCTGGGAGCGTTGGCCAACCTCGCGATAGAGATTCACGTGCTAGTTATGCTGTCCTTGATTTAGAAAACTTTTCAGCTGAGATAATTAGAGTGGATTATGACATAGATATAGTTGCAGAAAGAATAAATTCAGCTAATTTACCTGAATTTTTGAGTGAAAGACTATATAAGGGGGCTTAATCAATATTGGGGATTGAACAATGACAATTGAGATCGAAAACGATATCTGGTGCTTTAAAATCATTATTGCAGGTGAAGCTTCTGTTGGCAAAACTACCTTAATTAATCAATACATTGCAGGTAAATTTACAGGTGAATATAAAGCAACCATCGGAGTTGATATTTTTACAAAAGAAGTAACTATGAAGAAGGATAACAAAGATCATATCATCAAATTATTGGTTTGGGATATAGCAGGCCAGACTCTATTCAGGAATTTTCGGAAAAGATTCTTTGCAAATTCCCGGGGTGGCTTTTTAGTGTTTGATTTAACTGTCCCTAATAGTTTAGATCGTCTCCATACATGGATAGAAGATATCCAAGAAGCTGTAAGTGAGGATATACCACTCCTCTTAATTGGAAACAAAATGGATCTAGAAGAACTTATAGCAGTCTCACCAGAAGAAGTGAATTCATTTTTAGAGAAACACCCTGATATTGTAACAATTTTTAACACATCAGCTTTAAGTGGAGAAAATGTTGAATCTGCGTTCCTTAGTTTAATGTCTCGGTTAATCTAGTTATTGATCATCTAATTCTAATGTCTTAAATCGCTCAAGTGTGCTTTTAGGAATACCCTTACGAGAGAATTCTTCTAGGTTAACCAATGCATATTCTTTCATTCCTTTCTCTTTAATTATATCAATAATAGATTTTTTAGTCCATGAGGGAGACAAGGATCGAATTTCACGAATATTAGTAATAGTAAAACCCTGTTGTAATAGAAAATAGCAGATAGTAGCTTCCATATGGACATCATAGGGATTTAAAGGAATTAAAGGGACGTAAATCAACTTTTCTTTTTCGTCATATATTGGTTTGTTAACATATTTATCTGGAATAACAGTCACTAAGTTATAGGTGATTTCTTCATCAGGAGCAGTGGGATTATTTTTGATTACTGGAATATGCTTACAATCTTTCCGTGTTTTACGCCAAGGCCAGCAGGAACACCCCCATGTAACTCCATCGAGAGCAAGGGACACAGTATAATTTTTTTCAGGATCAGAAAAGCTAGGGACTTTCCATTTTTTTATCCACTTTAATTTAGGTCGTTTATCCATTATCCGACCTCAAAGATACTTTTAAGGAAGATATACTTTTTACGCCAAAGAATAGAAAAACGTGTTAATTTCCAACTCTATACTCTAGATTGAAAATAAGTACTAATAAGCACCTAAAAATACTATGGCGAAACTTAACGACATTCATTACTTTTATAAAGAGGAGGATGGATAGAAGCTTAATTGTGTAATGGATATAGATTTGAATTCGAGGTATGTTAATTGAAATGTAAAATAATTTTGGCGGGAGATGGAGCTGTCGGAAAGACCTCGTTAATCAATCGCTTTGTTACTGGTTCTTTTACAGGGGATTATAAAGCTACTATTGGGGTAGCGATCAGTTCAAAGCGAGTAAATACTGATGACCAAAAAGTAGCGCTTCAGATATGGGATATTGCAGGACAAACCTTGTTCCGTCAATTTCGTAAGAAATTCTATACGAAAGCTAAAGGAGCACTTTTAGTCTTCGATCTAACAGTCCCAAAAAGCCTCGATAATCTTCACTTATGGATTGAAGATATAGTAGAAATTACTGGAGAAATTCCATTTGTACTAATCGGGAATAAAGCTGATTTGGCAGAATTACGCGCAGTCTCATCTGAGGATATAAACAATTTTTTAAAAGCTCAGTCGGAAGTTGCTGCATATTTTAATACTTCTGCACTTGCAGGAACGAATGTTGAACACGCTTTTAATGGTTTAGTTACCCAAATACTTAAGGAGAATCCAATGGAATCCTTTGATATTAATTAGAAATAGACCATTCAATTTTCCCCTATAACATCATTTCAAATTTCCAAGATCTTAAGGTTTGAGTATGACAAAGCCAAGTTGTCTGATCTGTGGTTCTAAACCAAAGATTCTTGCTTCTTCACTTCAAATTTGCCCTGAGTGCGTAAGAAACCATCCTGATGAAGCAATTGAGCGTTCACGAAATGTTCATAGAAAAAATCGTAGCGTCTGGAACCTACCCCCGAGGGTTCCAAGTGATGAAAAAGGCCGTCAATGTCATCTTTGCTCGAATGAGTGCGTCATTGGTCTTGGAGAAAAGGGATATTGTGGCGTCCGAGAAAACTTTAATGGACATTTTCGGCTTGTTGCGGGGAAAAACACTGCTCTTTTACATACATACCTTGATCCGATTCCCACAAATTGCTGTTCTACTTATTTCTGTCCTGCTGGGGCATCATCAGGCTTTCCTCGTTATTCTTATACTAGAGGACCAGAATATGGGTATTATAATTTGGCTTGTTTCCTATATGGATGCAACTTTTCGTGCTTGGGTTGTCAAAACGATCAACATCGAGCATTGATAACAGCAGAAAGGTACAGTTTTGGCAAATTTGTTACCAAAATTCGTAATAATCCAAAAATCTCTTGTGTTTGCTGGTTTGGTGGATCCCCTGAACCACAATTACCATGGGCACTTCGGGCTAGTAAACGTGCATTAGAAGCAGCACCTGAACGAATTATTCGTATCTGTTGGGAATGGAATGGAGCGGGGAATCCAAAAATTGTGCAGAATGCGGTAGCTCTATCTCTTAAAACTGGTGGTAACGCAAAATTTGATTTGAAATATTTTTCTCCCTCTCTATCCTACGTGTTAAGTGGAGTATCCAATTCACAGTCTTTTATTAATTTTAAGAATTGTTTTCAGAAATTTTATTATGAAAGGAAACAAGATCCTGTTTTAACAGCAACTACTTTATTAGTACCTGCTTATGTCGATCGAGAAGAGGTTAACAAAATCGCTCAATTCTTAGCTAATTTAGATAAATCCATCCCTTATTCTCTTCTAGTTTTCCATCCTGATTCCTTTTTAACGGATCTTCCTGTGACCCCTATTCAGCAGGTCAAAGAATGTTTTGAAACTGCTAAAAAACATTTAGACAATGTACATATTGGTAATAGACATTTAATTGGATGGGTTATTTAATCTTCTGCCAATGTCCAAATAATTGCTTTTTTTTCTCTCGAAAGTTGTTT
>JBHLPG010000181.1:0-7745 GCA_048939725.1 Promethearchaeota archaeon
ACGACTTGGAGATATTGATGTCCTTGTTGGAATCAACCTCCTCCGAGAAGGTCTCGACTTACCAGAGGTTTCTTTAGTCGCCATTCTAGATGCAGATAAACAGGGATTTCTAAGAAATGAACGCTCTTTAATCCAAACGATTGGCCGTGCAGCTCGGAATGTCAATGGACGTGTGGTTTTTTATGCAGACAAAGTTTCAGAATCTATGGAAATGGCAATAGCAGAAACAAAAAGACGTCGTAGAAAACAAATTAAATTTAATAAGAAAATAGGAATTATTCCGCAAACAATCCTCAAAGAAGTTCGTTCTCCTCTTGTTGAACTACAAACATCATTTACAAGCATTCAACGGGAGAAAATAGCTGCAGAAGATTTGCCCGATTATATTGATGCTCTTAAGAGTGAAATGCAACTAGCCGCAAAAAATCTTGAATTCGAGAAAGCTGCAGAAATTCGTGATATGATAGTCGATTTAGAGAAACCTAAGAAGAAAAAGCCAAGAGTAGTGGAGAGGAAAAAAGAGAGTTAAACCTCTCAACCATGGATTGGTCGGCCTAGAGCACAAAGAACAGCTTCTTTCATTGTTTCATAGAATACTGGATGTGAATGTTCAACTTTAATCAAATCAGCTGCTTTCATTCGATTACATACCGCTAAGGCGCCTTCTGAAATCAATTCGGTTGCGCTAGGACCAATGATATGGACACCTAGGAATTCTGTGGTCTCCGCATCAAGAATTACCTTAATAAATCCACGATTACTACCGGCAATAACCGCCCGACCATTTCCAGCAAAACTGAAGTTCCCAACAAGAATTTCACCATATTTTTCTCTCGCTTTTTCCTCCGATAGTCCAACGGAAGCCACCTCTGGATTCGTAAAAATAGTTGTAGGAATAGCATGATAGTCCATTATAGATTCATGACCCAGCATATTTTCAACAGCCACTTCTCCTTCATGAGAGGCAGTGTAAGCTAACATTGGGGAGGGAACGCCTTGGACTACATCTCCCGCTGCATAAACTCCAGGAATATTTGTTTCCATCTTATTATTTACAAAAATTCCTCGCTCATGTTTTATTCCCGCTTTATCAAGATTTAATCCCTTTATTGCGGGCGCTCGTCCAATCGATACTAATACATAATCAGCTTCGATATTTCTCTCATTATTTTCAGGATCGGTAAAAGTAACTCTTTTATTACCACGAGGAGTATCTGAAATGCGAGTTACGCGTGATCCTGTAAAAACCTTGATCCCACTTCGCTTAAACGCAGCTTCAAGTTCTTTCCCAAGATCAGGATCCTCCATTGGAATTAATCTGGGAAGCATCTCGACAACAGTAACATCCGTTTCCGCGAGACATCTGAAAACACATGCAAATTCTCCCCCTATAGCCCCTCCTCCAATAACAATCAAACTCTTAGGAAGCTTATCTAACTCAAGGATATCTTTACTTGTAAGAACTTTAGGGCCATCAATACCAGGAATAGGCACAAAGAATGGTTCACTTCCTGTGGCAATGAGGACGTTTTTAGTGGAAACACGATAAGTTTTGTCAAGGCCTCTTACAACAATTGTATGAGGATCGATGAATTTCCCTTCTCCACTTAACACACGAACGTTAGCTTTATTTAAAAGAAAATGAACACCCTTGACTAGCCGACGGACAATCATGTTTTTTCTTTTCTGAACACGCGGAAAATCAACACCATGGTGCTCAGCTTTTAATCCGAATTTTGACATTTCATGAAGAGCCTTACATCGTTTTGCGGATTCAACAAAGACTTTTGTAGGTATACATCCGCGATTAAGACAAGTCCCGCCAACTTGGCCCTTTTCGACTAGTATAATACTATTTGCGTTTAATTGAGCAGCTCTAATTGCTGCGACATAACCTGCAGGACCACCCCCAAGGATGGCAATTTCAGTTTCAACTAATTCTTCCATTTAGAAACAACTCTGAATTGAATGAGGTTCAATAAAGAATCCAATTAATCATTTAAATCAGTTCTTTAACTATAATGTATTGCTAACGTCAAACATGATTTTTTTAATCAAGAATCTATTAGATAGAATTAATTAATGAAATGTTTTCTTCAAAGTAAAATGTTATGCAATTTCAGGATTAATTCCTAGTGAAGTACGATTCAGGGTATAATTGTCTTTATAAAAACACGGTATATCTCTTTTATCAATCATCAATTCCACTGAAATTTAATATATCAGTCAAGGTTGGTGGAGAATCGGATAAAAATACATCTACGAGTGTTTAAACTATGGTATTGCATCCTGTGCAAGTGATCGGCCTGGTAATCTTTATAGGAACCTACATCTTAATTACCTCAGAAAAACTCCATAGACCGATTTCTGCTCTTTTGGGAGCAAGTATCATTTCAATTTTGTTAATTGTATCCCAATGGGAATATGAAGGCCATCCCACAGACTTTCACACCATAGTTTCACGAGTAGAATGGAATACTCTTCTTTTTATTACTGCAATGATGATTATCACAATTATTTCGAGCCGATCAGGTCTTTTCCAGTACATCAGTATTATCATTGTTCGATTTACAAAAGGAAATCCAAAGACATTATTGCTTTCATTATCACTGTTGACATTTATTATTAGTTTTGTATTTGATGTTATCACCACGATGTTAATAATTGCACCACTTACAGTTGAGATATATAAAATCTTAGAATTTGATTTTCGACCAACTTTGATTGTAGAAGCAATAACAGCTAATTTTGCATCGATTCCCTCCTTAGTAGGGAGTATACCAAATATAGTGTTAGCAGATAAGAGTGGAGCCTCATTTACTGACTTCTTATTAGTAATGGGGCCTCTAAGCCTTATGTTACTAGCAACAGCACTACCATTATACTATATCACTGCACGAAAGACATTTATTGAGCCCCCTGCAGCCTTAGTCAAGGAAATATTCTTATTAGATCCAAACATCCTAGTAGAAGATAAGCGAACATTCTATGTTGTCATTGTAGGATTAGTTATTTTAGTGATAGGATTCATCTTTGGTGGAATGGTGCATCTAAAGGCCGCAGAGATAGCTCTCCTCATTGCTGCGGGCTTATTACTGTTTTCTGGTATGCATCCTAAAGATATCTTCCGAGACGTCGAGTGGATCTCGGTCTATTTCATTATTGGACTCTTCGTCCTTGTGGGGTCGATCGAAATTCTTGGATTACTTGAGCTTTTAGGTGAAATCCTGACTCCATTTCTTGAACTCCCCCTAATCTTTTCACTACCCTTTATTTCATTTGGAATAGGATTCACATCAGCAGTTGTCGATAACATCCCGATTTCTGCAGCATTAGCTCCTGTTTTTGCTGATCTTCAAGGAGCAGGAGTTATTGGCACCATTGAGTGGTGGGCATTAGTAATTGCTGTGAACCTAGGTGGATATATCCTACCTATTGGCAGTCCTGCGAATATTCTGGCAATAAATCTCTCTAATCGAGAAGGCTCGACCATCACTTTTATGGAATTTCTTAAGGTGGGTGCGTTATTAGGACTTCTTCATCTCCTTATTGGTACGATATACTTGATTTTTCTAGCTACCATTGGTTTCCTCTAATTATAACGTATTTCAATTAGCCGTGTAGATTATAAGTTGAAATGAGGTATCATTTAACTATGTGGTTCCGAAAAAAGAACCGCTTCATGCTACCATTGTGTACTAAAGATACCAGTCTTTATTATAATAGGTCTTGGGCCATGCAGCTATAGATATTTGTTAAAAGATTAGTCTATCCATCGTTGAGCGACATTTATAACTGAAAAAATCGTTTTACCAAAAAGATAGTCTATTTAAAGTCTGACTGTAATTTTCATACAGAGTTATAGACTGTAACAAACATTAACAATTCTGTAAAAAAGAGCCCAAAATCCAACCACAACACTGCGTTGCTCTTAGGATGATTGTTAAGGAGTTAATTTGTATGGATAATAATGAAAAAGAGCCCAAGGATTCTCAGGATGAAGATGACATTATAGATCTCAAAGAATCCATTCGTGAAATGAAGGAAGAATTTCGAGACCAAATGAGAGAACTTCGAGAAGAACTTGGAGATATTAAGGATGATTTTCCCCCACCTCGTCCCAGAAGACCCAGACCACCACACCCAAGAAAATCTCGAGGTGAAATTGGTATTCGAATTGATGATGAAAGCTGGGAAGATTGGGGTGAACGATTTGGTAGATCTTTCGAACATTACATTGGAGGAATTCTCGATTCAATTGGAGACACCATAGATCGGTCTGTTGGTTCAATTTTTCATCCTCCTTCCACCCAACGCGAACGACGGTGGAAACGGAAGAGTAAGGAGCCATTCTTTGTACCAGAAGAAGAACTAGAAGAATTCTATCAGGAGGGATCAAAAATTGCAGCAGCTCTCTCTGATCAGACCCGGTTAAGAATGTTGAAAGAACTGGAGAAAGAACCACTCCGACAATCCGATCTCTCTGATAAAACAAATACCCGCGGTGGGAATTTTAAACATCATATTACAATTCTCAAAGATGAGGGACTTGTTCGGCAAGAAGGGGTTCGAGAACGTTACATGCTTACTTATTCAGGACGAGAAGCTCTCAAATTAGTAGAATTCTTGTATTCTCGTGGCAAAAAACGCATTCCCATCCCCGTCTACACAAGTGATGAAGAAGAAGAGGAAGAAGATCTCCCAGAAGAGGCGAAATAAGATCATGAAAACTATTCATTTAGGAGAGACTCTCTACGATTGGCGGGGAGAACCTAACATCCTCTCCACTCCTCATTACAAAATTACTATCACAAGTCCTGCTAAAATTATGGAAGTTACCACTGATTTTCAAACTAATGATGGGATTGTAATTCTTGGTAACGTAGAAGCAATAGTTGATTCAATTGTTTACACTAAATCTCATGGTGCCATTGGAAATACAACCAATTTTAAAGGTATCAATTTGGTCATCCTAGGTCTTTCGATCGCTGATTTAGAAAATTTTCTTGTAAAGAGCGACATTCCAGTGGAAGAGGCTCAAAAGTTTAGAAATCAAGCTGAAGCGATTATTTCAAAGTTCAAAAGGCGAGTAGAAGATCCTAACATGAATATTTCGCTTGATGATGAGGAGGAGTTTCATCACATGATTTTCGGTAGGAGGAACTTTTTCCTTCTTGGAGGCCTTCATAACAAAAAATTCGTGTTAATTCACAAAAAACAAATTTCTATCCGCGATGGAGAATATAAACTGGTCCAGATTGATCCAGTTGAGGGCATTACTATTGCTAAAAGGGATCAAGTCTTGAATATTGGTGGTGCTCGAAATAACCTGGGCTCACTAATAGGGGAATTTGGAGTGAACATCGCATCCTCGGTTCTTGATCATATCTTCTGGGATTAAATCCCCCCTTTTCCATTTTAACCCAGAGTATGTTCTGAAGGCGGTTCGCGCTTCACTTCACCAGACTTTACACCAAACATCATTATAAATGCAATTACAAAGCATACAGAGCTTACTGGGAAAAGTAGAGTGAAAGTACCAGAAGCGAATAAATCAAATATCAATCCAATTATCGCAGGACCTGCAACAGCAGCAGAACTACTGAAAAGGTAGTAAAGTCCAGTATACGATCCAAGTTTTTCGTCAGTAGCAATTTCCCAGACAATGACAATAGAATTGATATTGATCAAAGCCCAACCAATGCCGCCACAACCTAAAATAATCATTGTCAGATAATATTGGAGTTGAGGACTTAATCCTAAAATATTAAACTGGCCAATAAGCATTGTACTGATAATAAAGAACAGTAAAACTGGTAAACCAATCCTAATAGTATTTGCTCTTCCTATTTTTTGTCCGACATACCCCGCAGGGATCGCAAACACAACGAAAACTAATGCAAATATTGTTAACATTAAACTCGCCGCTGCTTCGGCATCTTCAATTGCTGCCTCTGTCCCTGGTTCTGCAATATTCATGATATGAGGAACAATAGTTGTTGCCCAGCTTGTAAACCACGTTTCAAGAGCGTTATAGCCTAGAAACCAGAAGAAAATGGCAATTAAGACAAAGAGGCAGGATTTATCCCTATCAGTTAGTACTTCCCTTATACTTGAAATCACAGAGACCTTGGGAACAGTTATATCCTCAGTGCTTTCTTTCATTACCACCTCTGAAGGTTCCTTCACGAAGCTCACCAGAAGTATGAGGGCTACAATCATGATAAGAGCCGTACTTCCAAAAGCAACTAGCGGATCTATCGAATATAGTAATGAGCCAAAAAGGAAGGCATAAACAGCTCCTAATCCACCCATTAGATTAATTACCCCATTTGCCTTGCTACGTTGATTTGATTGAATAACATCTGGCATCAAAGCAACAACAGGTGCCCGATAAAATGCCATCATTAGCAAAAAACAGATGATAGCAGCCATCAGTACAAGTAAAACGCCCTTAACTAGAGGAAGTAATGTCAAGAAGAATGCAGAGATCGGTACACCAATGATCAGAAAGGGAATTCGTCTTCCCCATCGGGTACGTGTCCTATCCGAGATCGAACCCACTATGGGTTCCATAAAAATCATGGCTAAATTATCAAGTCCCATAATCGCCCCCACAATAACACGATCGGGAATGAAACTATTCAACCATAAGGGAACATAACTATTATATAACGCCCAACTGATGCCAGTTGTAAAGAAACCTAATCCTATTAAAAATGTTTTTGACCAATCTAGGCCTGAATTTTTGGCTGATTGCATAGTAAAACAATGAAATAAATTTAACCATTTTATTATTTTGTATGCCTCTATAAAGGACAATTCTTGTTTAATATTGATTGATCAAATTAAGAGCCTGAAATTGTTTGAATGGTTATTTTTGAGGTATAACTGAAGTAGTAATTATATCTCGAATTTTTCCCCCATCAGTTTTGTCGAATTTTCCCAGAAAGCGCTTCCAGTATTCTACTGGAACCCCAACCAAATCAAATAACTCTTTTAGAATGATATACATCTCTATGATTAAATCAGAATTATTTTTCAAGATAGTTTCATCCCCAGGCCGACGGAGAAAACTTCGTATGGTAGTCATAACGTCAATTGCTACTTCATTAAGCTTAACATTTTTGTCCTGAGCCAAGGAAATCTCCGTAAACTCATGTTTTTCCGCAAAATTCATAGCATCAGTGTTGGCAGCTAGAACAGTAAAACCCTCAGTGTCACTTTTGATATAATGAAAGATTATATCATCTTTAGGGACACGATTCATCAGGAAAGGCCCTAATTGAGAGAAATTGATTTGTTTCATTTGATCAAATGAGATCTGATAATATTTCATTGCTATCAACCAAAAAAAGAAAGAGAGAGAGGTTAGGTGAGGTTGGATGGGGGATTGGCCAAATGTCACCCATTACAACCAATGGATTAATTACGCCCATGGTTTATAAATGCATCCGTTTTTCAAAATTGATGCCGCGGGCTTCTTTCGGACAAATCTCCTAGCTAAGTAATTCCTATTATTTAGGACAATTCTCCTTATCTCTGATAATTGTGATCACAAAAAGATTTCTCATGATAATATGATTAAAACTAAAAATTTAAAAAATCGAAATTTCTCTAAACAAGGTATAACAAATAAAGCGTACTTATTTCTTTCTGAAATAATTACCATTACTAGTCCTACTAGTACTACCAGTGCTCCTACTACTACTGCAGAAGAAGCTCCAACAAGTTCAGAAACAAGT
>JBHLPG010000182.1:0-7718 GCA_048939725.1 Promethearchaeota archaeon
CATGCTTAAACTCCCTGTGATAGCCCAGATATTATTCTTGGACTCTAGGTGTTTCGTAATGAATCCCAAAACTTCCAGATATGATGGATCGATCATTAATAACCGATTCCTTAAAAATAACTGAAGTTTTTTAAAGAGAAACGAATGAAGAACTCAATATTTTGATTCTAATCCCCGGACATAAGTTACTGTGGCTTCATTATATGGTGTTGGGATATCATATTTTTTCCCGACTTCAACGATTTTCCCATTTATGAAGGTTATTTCAGTTGGACTTCGGTTCTCAATATCTATTAACATACTTGGTTTATGATGGCCTCCTTTGGATAAGTACGCCATACAAATATCATGAAAATCATCACCAAAAGAGATACCTAAAGCTTTAGTAACACTAATACCTTCTTTGATGATTTCACTAGCTATTTTATTTGTATCAGAGAAATCCATGGCCTCCCTCATTGTTTGACCAGTGATTGCACACACTGGCGCTAGAGCTGCATTTAATATTACTTTCTTCCACACTTCAGGTTGAATGTCCTCCACAAATTTTGTACCAAAATCCGGGGAAGAAATCAATCCCGCGATTTCGCGAGCTTTATCATGACTCTTAGGGGAATAAGCCCCAACGTAATTTGGAGGATTAAAAAAGGTCATATCAATTATGCCTGGCCTTAAGACATTCCCCGCATAATTTATTACATTACGAAAAGCTCTTTCTTCTCCAAATGCTTTCGCAAGTACAAGTTCAGTCCCAAATCCATTTTGGTGACTGACAACATCTGTATCGTTCGATATGACGGGTTTAAGATCTTGTACTACTCGTTCTAAATATGGTGTCTTAACTGATATAATAACAAGATTCACATCAGTGTCTTCCAGATCAGAAATAGACAATTTCAGGTGATCTTCATCAAATTGAGTTGTAATAGTTGCTGCACCAATGACTTGTAACCCATAATTTTGGATTGCTTCCATGTGAGCTTTCCAAATGTCCACTAATGTCACTTCCACATTTTTCTTGACAAGAAAGGAACCTAATATTCCTCCAGATGGACCTGCACCAATAATAGCTACCTTTTGCTTTTGATCTGTCAAATTTCAATCCTCAATTCAGTTATCCATTCTATTGGATTTAATATCAAAGAAGAGAATTAAAAATCCAATTGTTTTAACGATGAAAGCGTATTAATTATTTATGCTTTACCTTCTTAACAAAACTTAGAAAGGCTTGCTTTTATTAATTAAACTCTCAAAATGGTATCTTTCTGAAAAAAAGTTATTTATCCTAACCCCTTGGTCTTAGAAATATGTGATTCTTGTAATCTTTTCTGGATATCATCCCAAACGAGTTTTTGTTGTAAAAAGTCGCTAATCTCACGACTATATTTTCGTTCTGCTTCAAATTTCTTTTTGTATCCTGGGCATGCATCATCGCTTAACGCAGTACAGTTATCACATAAGATGACAGCTTTTTTTCCTGTTTGGATGCTTCTAACCTTTCTAAAGACGAACCAAAAGATGACCATAAGGAAAAATATCAGAAATTTGTCGCTCCACAATGGTTGTAACCAAAGTTCACCTATAGCAATCCCCCATCCAAGGCCTAATGAAAATCTTAACAAGTCTTTGATAATTCGATTGTTAAATTTGAATAAGAATCCGATCCAGGTGGGACTACTTACAATCAACACGAGGAGGAATTTTTCAACCAGTGAAAAAGTGATGAAAGGATTGACAAATACAGTTATGAAAAGAGAGAACAACATCGAACTGTAAACACATAAGCATCCACGACAAATAAACCAAGAACCGATTTTAACGACTTCTTGTTTGAAATTGTTGCATAACGGATGATGAGAGAAGTGAAAGGGTAGTATTAATTGTACATATCGCTTCAAAAAGTGTAACCGATGATTTTTCGGTAATGCTCTCATGAATGTATTTGTTAGAATAGATTTTCACATCCCTTTTTTCATCTAGACTTTTGGTCTAACCCGAACAGCTGTTCCATACGCTACGATATCGGTCATCGACGCATCCTGACCTGAACGTGATGAATCAAATTTCACCCCAATCACGCCATTCCCACCTCGTTGCACTACTTCGGTACAGAGACGATAAATAGCATCATTCCTAGCTTCGACGGCACTTTGAGTATAGGCGGTTACTTCTCCTCCAAAACATGCTTCGCAACCTCCAATACATCTACCACCAAGGCCTCGCGACCTTACAGTAATTCCAAAAGCAATTCCTAGATATTGGTCAATAATGAACCCTGGAATCTCATCAGTAGTGGATACCATTACTTGCATTGGATCAGTATGTTGTGGACTATCTGATTTATATGTCATATTCATTTTTCACCATTTTCCGCGCCTTTTTATATAATAGAACGCATCTAAAAATCACAAAAATGTCTATTTTTATATGTCTACGTATTGCGGAATAGTCTACATAGAGGAGGTAATCCTAAATTTACCACAAAGAAGGGAATTGAAGATTACTTACTCTTCTAAGGCATACAAAGCTGCGCCTAAAGCGACATATAGTTGAGGAGAAGGCGGAACAGAAACAGTTTTGCCTACTTCTTGCTCAAAGATTTCAATAATCGTTGAATTGTGAGCTACTACTCCTCCAGTCAATACAATATCGCTGTCTAACACATCTATCTCAACCACACGTTTCACGACAGAGTGAAAAGCACCTCGAACCATATCTTCGATAGGAGCACCCTCTCTTATTCGACTCAGAATTTCGGTTGCAGCAAATACTGTACAATAGCTACTAATTGATTTTGCAGTTTTTGATTGCTTCGCTAACTCATTCAGTTCAGTTGGTTGCACTCTTAGTTTCAATGCAAGCTCTTCTAGAAAGGTTCCAGTTCCAGCCGCACATTTTCTATTCATTTTAAAACTAATCCGCTTCCCATTTCGCGTTTTAATGATTTTAGTATCCTGACCACCGATATCAACAATTGAAAGCGTTTTATTGGGGTAATAAAATTGTGCAGCTTTCGCACTACAACTAATCTCTGTTATGGCTGATGTTGGGATATTCCCAATTTCAACATTCTTCCGTCCATATCCAGTGGCGACAATGCTTTCCACATCAGAGAGCTTATTAAATTGAGATAAGGCTTCAGCGAGGGCTTGTTCTGCTGAAGTTCGCAAATTCGTTCCTGAAAACTGAACGTGCGTGCCAATTATCGTCTTCTCTTGATTTAATAAGACTGCTTTTGTATAGGAGGACCCAACATCAATTCCAGCAAAGAGAGACAATAATTATCCTCCATTATATAGAAGTTTAAAATTGATATTACTTAGATTTCAGCCAATTGCTCGATGAAAGCTTCAATGTTGGTTTTGGTTTGTTCTTCACTATAGACATTTAAGTCATTAAGATCCGCATCAATTACTAAATTTGGAATATCAGTCTGTTCTTCAAGACGTTTAGGCATACCATAACTGGTGTTTGAATTATGAGGACAGGTCCGAGCATTATGGAAAATAAATCCGTCTATATTATACTTCTCAATCATTTCATGAAAGTATTCTTCTTTGATTGATTCTGATCTATTGATAAATAATCCTGTGTATGCTTCTGCCATACTCTGGAATGGTTTATAAGGATTGAAATCTTTGAAAATCCAGCTATTGCAATAGGTCGAAGCAACAACACATGCTTTTAATTCCATGAATTGTTCCGAAAGTGCTCTCAATTTTCCCCATATAGGCATGCCTTCCCAATAAAGCCGATATTTTTCGTCTTCTACCGCTGCAATACCATTTTCTACTCTTTCTTCAAGTTCCTGCAGTAAGATTCTGTAATAATCTACTGAAACTTGTTCGCCTCTTAATACGACAGCTGGAAGCATATGAATGCAACCATCAAAAAAGGTTAGTGGAGACGGAATAGCTGCTGCTGTTTCCAGAATATCAGTCCATAGAATTGATGTCTCAAGCGATAGCTTAACTGTTTCTTCTAATCTTTTTGTCTCAAAGCTAGTTCCTGAGATTTTTTCTAGCGCTTCACTCAATTGTTTCAGTTGCTCCGAAACATAATTGATATGATTCTGGTCGAGTTCTTGAATATTTTTTGGGGACTGAATTCCCAACAAGGGTACATTAAAGGTACGAGCGTAAAATGCGAACCAATCTTGAACATCTCTACACTGATTTGTGTTATATACAAGTACATCTGGTTTGGGTACCTCTTCAACGCCATACGCTTTTGTTAACGCTGTTTTGTTATTTAGAAATGCTCCAATGTCGCTTGTAAGGTAAGAGCATATTTCTGGTGAATATCCCAGCGCGACAGCAGCAGGTATATATTCATTAGCAGTTCTATTAGAGCCAATCATTGCTGTGTGGTTCTCTGGATAATACACCTTAAAGCCTGAAGCCAAAAGGAGTTCAGCTGGCCCCACACTAGAGCACCAAGCCACATATTGGGACGAATCTTTCGAAGCCCGATCTAAATCTCGATAATATTTAGTGGCAACTTCTTTTAATTCATCGGATGCATGGATGCGTTTACGTTTAGTCATTTTTTCGATCCTTAAACTTATTACATTATAGGTTGTCTCAGCTTTAGCTGCTGTCCAAAAAGGAGAATATCGTCAACCTTCATAGTCTGTATTAGATTTGTTGCTGCGGGAAATCCTAGGAGACTCCCACCTATTATAAGAACCTGATCTTCTGGTTGAAGAAGACCTCTTTCATGAGCTGCTTTAGCCAGTAAATATTTCAGTTCGTTTGAGGAATTGGTTACTTCAACCTGTATTGGATATACACCCCAAACTAAGTTTAATTGACGCTTAGTTGATGGATAGGGAGTCCCAGCGATTATTGGCGTCTTTGGCCTATATTTTGCCACAAGTCTGGCTGTAGATCCTCTTCTTGTATTGGTAAGAATAGCTTTAATATTTAAATGGTTTTCTTGACTTATCATATAAATTCCTCTCCCGAAAACCTCCGTTATTGACGGCCTTTCAATTCCATAGCCTATAAGGCGCATTAATCCATGATCTTCAGCCGCTTTCGCAATTTTTTCAAGATATTGAACAGCTTCAATTGGAAATTTGCCAACTGCAGTTTCCCCAGATAACATAACGGCATCAGAGCCGTCCATAATGGCATTACTTACATCTGATGCTTCTGCTCGGGTCGGTCGCGGATTATTAATCATCGATTCTAACATCTGAGTAGCCACAATAACTGGTTTCCCATTATGATTGCACTTTGATATTAGTTCCTTCTGAACAATAGGTACTTGCTCTGTGGGTATTTCTATTCCTAGATCCCCTCTTGCGACCATGATTCCATCTGATACTTTCAATATCTCATCAAAATTCTTTAGGCCATCTCGGTGTTCTATCTTGCTAATAATCCCTATGGGAGAATGCACTTCATCCAATATTTCTCTAATTTTCATAATGTCTTCTTTTCTTCGAACGAAGGACGCTGCCAAAAAATCGACGTCTAACTTTCTTAAAACAAAACGTACATCTTCTAAGTCCTTTTCAAGAGGAAAGTATAATGACAAAGGTACATCGGGAGCATTAATCCCTTTTCTCGATTTTAGTGGACCACCATTTAATACTTTACAAACTAGCTCATGCTTTGTTTTTTTTGTAACTTTCAGAAGAAGTAGCCCATCATCAATAGCAAGATGATTTCCTACTTTTGCATCCTTTATAAGTGGGGGATAATTTGTTGTACAGATTTTTGAATCTCCTTCCACATTAATATCTGAAGAAATCTCGAATTTTTGTCCTGTTGTAATCACAGTTCCTTCTTTTACTTCCCCAGTTCTAATTTTCGGGCCACATAAATCAACTAAGACTGCAAGATCATCACTAGTCTCTCTAATCAGTTCATATCGTTCTTTATGATCGGGATGAGATCCATGACTGAAGTTGAGCCGACATACGTCCATCCCTGCTTTAACTAAGTTCTTAAATACCTCAGGTTTTTCAGATGCTGGTCCAATCGTACAAACTATCTTCGTCTTTGTAATCATGCTAGTAAACCCCATAAATTGGCTTTTAAAATAGAATTTGCCCTGTATTAATATGACAACAAGTTTAATCTCATTTTCTTTTTTTATATTATCGACTTTCAGAAATTGTCTGTAAAAATAATTAATAATTATGCTTAAGAAGCTTTAGACTATTATGATAGCGTTTAGGTAACGTTTGGTAGAGTTTGGTTGCACCCAGGCTATAATTTTTTTGTTCTTCTGACACTTTTCCGACGACTTTTCCTGGAACACCGAGAACCAAGCTATCAGACTCGATTACTCTTTTTTGAGGTATAACACAACCACTACCGATCACACAATCATCGCCAATCTTAGCCCAATTCATAATTACCGCATTTTTCCCCACAAGCACATGTTTTCCCAATTCTGCTTGATGTACAATAGCTCCATGTCCAACATGACAATCCTTACCCAAAACTGTCCCTTCATCAGGGATAGAGTGAAGAACACATGTATCTTGGATATTGGAACCATCTCCAATTCTTATATAGCCCCAATCTCCACGCAGAACAGCATTAGGCCCAATGAAACAGTTTTCACCTATACTAACGTCTCCGATCACATCAGCAGATGGAAATATAAACGCAGTTTTCGCAATCGTAGGTTTTTTTCCTTCGAATTGATAGATAGGCATTTTTCTCGTCACGATCCATACTAAAATTGTTAGTTTTTCCAAAAAAATCATTATTTAATTAAATTTGTGATGAAATCAAGTTAATTATGCAAAAATTTTTGAATAGTAATTCTAAAGCGCTTCTCACTACTCAAATCCAGTTGTAGGGAAAAATTATGTTCAATAATCTGACGTACGAAGTTTCTGAAGGAATTGCGACTATTACGTTCATTAGGGAAAAAGCCCTTAATGCGTTAAATAATGAGACTGTTAACGAACTAAAACAAGCTATTTCAAAGATAAAAGAAGAAAATGTTAGAGTACTGGTTTTCAAAGGATCAGGAAGAGCCTTCATTGCTGGCGCAGATATTACAGAGTTTAAAGGAAAGACTGCTGCTGAAATCAAGGCTTTTTCTCTAATTTTGCAGCGAGTCCTGAATGAGATTGAGACCCTCCCAATACCTGTGATTGCAGCTATTAATGGATTCTGCTTGGGAGGAGGAAATGAACTAGCAATGGCTTGCGATTTTCGAATTGCATCATCTAAAGCTCTCTTTGGCCAACCTGAAATAAAATTGGGAATAATTCCAGGTGCAGGTGGAACTCAACGTCTTCCCCGTTTAGTGGGCAAGACTATGGCTAAAGAAATGATATTTCTTGGAGATAATATAGGCCCTGAAAAAGCACTATCTATTGGACTTGTAAATAAAGTGGTTGAACCAGATGAACTTGATTCCACTGTTAATGAACTAGCTACTAAACTCGCAAAAGGCCCAAGTTTTGCTTTAGCGCAAGCAAAGGAAGCTATTGACAGAGGATCCGAAATTAGCTGGCTTGATGCTATTCAAATGGAAGCCAATGTTTTTTCACTCTGTTTCTCCCATGAAGATATGACTGAAGGAGTAGCTGCCTTTCTAGAAAAAAGGAAAGCCGAATTTAAATAAATTTACTCTCTTTTTTTCTTATAGAAGAGATTTAACAAGACCACCATCAATCTGAATAGTGGTTCCAGTTAGATGGCTAGCTTTTTCAGATGCAAGGAATACAACAACATTAGCAAATT
>JBHLPG010000183.1:0-7654 GCA_048939725.1 Promethearchaeota archaeon
CGATTGATTAGTATTGGATTAAAGAATCTGGGTAGCCTTTATCACATAGAAGGATTGTTTGAGGAGGCTCTAAACCACTATACTAGAAGTATTGCGTTGATGAAGGAAATTAGACTCAATAGGAGCTTTATTAACACAAAAATTAGTTTAGGATATCTGTATCGCGATGCTGGACAGTATGTAAAGGCAATTGATCAGTTTCTAGAAGCAAAAAAATTAAGTCACTCTCTCCAAATCATTCAAGGATTCTTACGGGCAACTTTGTGGCTAGGAGGGACTAGTAGCCGATTAGGAAAGTATCCAGAGGCATTGGCATATTTTAAAGAAGGGTTAAAGCAAGCACAATCTGTTAAAGACTATTATTATGAAGGGGCATATCTGATTGAAATAGGGCATACTTATGAAAAAATGGGAGACTTAAGGAAGGCAATGGAACAGTATAGAAAAGCTGAAAGAATATTTTCGACAATTAATCATGAGAAAGGAGTAATTTCGGCAATAATTAAGATTGGGGAAATATATCGTTCAAAAGGAATGTTAGAAAAGTCTTTGCATAAATTTCAAGAATCATTAACCTTTGCTAAGGAAGTAAATAGTAAAGATAACATTGTAAGAGCATTACTGAAAATTGGTTTGGTTTATGAACTGAAAAAAGACTTTTCAGACGCACATAAGTATTATATTCAGGGTTTAGATGAGATTCAGGGTTTCGAGAGGGGTGGAGCTTCTGCTGAATTAAAAGCAGAAATCCTTTATTCCATCATTAGAAACCAATTTCAATTGTCTTTGAAGACCAATGCCCTTAAAGAATATCTTAAACAGATTGAGCAGATTTATGCCAAGTGGAAAATTGAGCAAATTCAACATATTTATCTGCTGGCAGAGGCTTTAATCCTAAAAAATACTACCCGATTAGCACGAAAATTTGAGTCTCAACAATTATTCTATCAATTAATTGCTCGTAAAGACGTACATTACAAGTTCAGGGTCGAAGCAATCCTTGAATTATGTGATCTCCTGTTAGAAGAAATTAAAATAACTGGAAATTTAGACTTAGTGAAAGAAATTAATGCCCTGCTTGATACAATTATTGAAAAATCTCAAACTGAGAATTTATACTCGATAATAATTCAAATCCATCTGATCAAATCAAAAACCTCCTTATTGGAACTTAAATTTGAAGAATCCCAAACTATCCTTGATCAGGCGTTTCATATTGCCAAAGAGAACCAACAAGAAGAATTAATAGCTAATATCTTGGAAGAGAAGAGATTACTCTCAGAGAAAAAACAGACGTGGGAAAAATATGGAATTAAATCCTCACTACAAGAACGAGTAACAATTCTCCAATTAGATACTCTTATTAACAAGATAATAAGCGAGAAAGTTTATCATGCCGATCCAAGGACTTCCGATCTTACCTTACGTCAAATGCTCTCATATTTGAAAGAAGCAAAAGAACTGTCTAAATCATCTAAGTAAATAATATAATGCGTGATTAGAATAACCAAAACCTTTGAACTCATAGTTACTCAACATTCTTGTCTGAATTTCAAAAGGGAATATAAATGATCTTGAGTCAAGGTTTAAAGGAATCCTCCCATAGTAAATGTATCTGCAATAATG
Source organism: Promethearchaeota archaeon (assembly GCA_048939725.1). GTDB lineage: Archaea > Asgardarchaeota > Heimdallarchaeia > Hodarchaeales > Hodarchaeaceae > Hodarchaeum. The sequence continues at coordinate 1,627 of JBHLPG010000183.1, forward strand.
ATGTCAATCAATACTAAAGTAAATAACGCAATTCTTTCGCATGCTGGAAGACATTAATACTGGACTGATCCACATTCTGCGGAATGTGAGTAATATGGAAGGAGGGAATAGTGTCATTCATAACAGAAGATTCCTCCTCCTAGGTATTCCTCAAGGGCTTATTTACTCATAAAAATTAAACTTCAAAATGAAAAAAGTCTTATATTGATTTTCTACGTTTGTTTAAGAAAATAGTCACTGCTAATACCCCAAGAATGCCCAAAAATAAACCAATCCGAATTAGAATGGAAAAATAATCTATACCTTTCTTAGGAAGGAATGGATTGTCAATGGGATAAGGATCGCTTGCTCCAGCATTCCCAGCAATTCGATAGCTGCCAATTCCAGAGTAATCAGACCAATAGTTCCCTTCTCCTAACGTTTCGTCATACCATTGGTTGTATGTACCGTTATCACAAGCCTGTGGATTTTGCGGACTATTATTGATGAATAAATTGTGGTGAATGGAATTATTTGCTGAACCCCTGGATAACCCAATTCCGTAATATCCATTCTCAACCATCGTATTCCAAATAATGGAACTATAATCAGAATAATACAGAAAAATCCCCCCCTCTCTGTTGCTATTACAGGTGTTATTGGCTATAGTTGACGAACTAGAAGCCCCAAGATTGATACCATCCCACCCATTGCTGGTACAGGTATTGTTGATTACAGTTGAAGAACGAGAAGCCTCAAGGTGGATACCCATCTCATTATTGTTGGCACAGGTGTTGTTGATCAGACTCGAATAATCAGAATTCCTAAGATAGATACCCGTCTTGCTATTGCTGGTACAAATGTTGATAACAAGAGTTGAGGAACCAGAATCCTTAAGATGAATACCCATCTCATTATTGTTGGTACAGGTGTTGTTGATTACAATTGAAGAACTAGAAAGGTCAAGGTGGATACCCATCTCATTATTGTTGGCACAGGTATTGTTGACTAGACTCAAAGAATCAGAATACTTAAGGTGGATACCACTCCAATCGTTGTTGGAACAGGTGTTGTTAGTAACACTCGAAATAATAGTTCCATCAAGATAGATACCACGACGATTACTGACACAAGTGTTGTTGGCTGTAGTTGAAAAATGAGAACCCCGAAGGAAGATACCCTCCCAAGAATTGTCGGTACAGGTGTTGTTGACTACACTCGAAGAATGAGAATCCGTAAGATAGATGCCAATTCTATTATTGTTGAGACAGGTGTTGTTGGCTACAATCGGAGAATAAGACCAGTTAAGGTAGATACCAATCTCATCATTGTTGGTACAGGTGTTGTTAACAATAGTCGAAGAACTAGAATTAGAAAGAGTGATGCCAGAACTCAGAGGCTCTCCCCAAATAGTGAGAAAACCATTATCGTTGCAGATATTATCAGTTAGAGTCGAGAAAGCAGAAGAACCAACAAAAATACCATCCCTCCTATTGTTAGTACAAGTGTTGTTGATGATATTAGCCGTTCCTCTAGCAACATTAGCCACATATATACCACAATCAGTAGAATTGACAATCCAACACTTTTCGATTCTGAAATGTTTCGTTGTCCCCGTAATGGAAATACCATCAGTTGGAGAATCAGTAATAATCCAGTCAGAAATAATATATGGGTCAGTAACCATTCCCATGCCCCTAGTTGCCACAACAGCTAGTTCATCATCATTAGTGATATTAATAGGGCCACGCGGTGTGTAGTTCTGAGACGTGGATCTATTTACTGAGACAACTAGGTCTGAACCCCGCATTTGACTTATAGAGATATTCATACTTAAAGGAACCACTGATAAAATGAGGAACACCCAAATTAAAGAAATTCTGCTGCTTTTCCTTGTCACCTTACCTCACTCAACAATTCCAGTCTTCTGCATATATTAACCACTAAAACCTTTCTGACGCCTTTGAATACAAGAAAAATCAAAGATCTTTTACTAAAGAAGCATAGATGGAAAAATCAAAGAAATTCTTTTAATCAAACAATAGATGGTGTTTATTGTGAATTTTGTGACCTCTAAGATAATTTTAAAGCCAAAAATATCAATAATTGGTGGAGGTAACGTGGGAATCCGCTATGCTTATGCTCTCATGGTTAAAGGTATTGCCCGACATATTGTAATTATCGATATTGATAAAAAAAAGGTTAAAGGAGAAATTATGGATTTATCACATGGAGCACCATTCACATCACCAACTAAGATATCTTTTGGAACATATCCTGATATAATTGACTCTGATTTAGTTGTTATCACAGCGGGAAGAGGAAGACGCCCCGAAGAAACTCGTTTTGATTTAATAAGGGTTAATGTTGAACTCTATAAAGGGTTAATACCCCAAGTAATGGAATATGCCCCAAGAGCAATATTTCTCATTGTAACCAATCCTGTTGATATTTTAGCTTTTGCGGCTTATAAAATATCAAAAAAACCCGCCTCCGAAGTTATTGGTTCCGGAACGGTATTAGATTCTGCCAGATTTCGGTATTTGATTGGCAACCATTGTGAAATTGATCCACGGAATGTTCATGGATATGTTTTGGGCGAACATGGGCCAACTGAATTTCCAGTTTGGAGTAGAGTAATGGTTGGAGGAACCTTATTGAAAGATTATTGCCCAATCTGCAATAATAAAAAATACTGTAACCATAAGGAGGAACTTAATAAAATCTTTATAGAAGTCCGCGACTCTGGAGAAAAAATCATTAAACTAAAAGGGGAGACATCTTATGGAATAGGCTTGGCTTTGGTTCGGATTACTGAAGCAATCGTCAATGATGAAAATGCCATCCTACCAATTTCTTATTTAGTGAATGGATTCCTGGGAATTAAAGACGTTTATCTAAGCTTGCCAGCAGTCATCAACAAACGAGGGGTTAAACAAGTGTTGAATATCAAGCTTAATAACCAAGAAAAAACCGCATTACAGGAATCTGCGAATGTTCTTAAACAGGCAATTCATCAACTCAATTTATAGAAGACTTATTTTTGATCTATTCCTTCATAGGTTTCAATATTGATACATTGGATGCTGATCCATGATCTTCTATGGCTTTATTTTTTACACACAATGAATTTCAAGATCGTTACCGGCTTTCTATTTATTTGACTAATCAAAAAAATTCGACTTTGGAGTGCTTTTCATAATACAAAACATACCCCGAAGAAGGAATGGTAGTCCCCACATTTACATATTTTCATACAAACAATACCACTTGGAGAAAGAGGTTGTCCTCGTACAGACATAAAAGACAAAGTGACTTGAACCCATTACCTTCTTCCATATCATTTTTCGACTATCATTCCGATACAACCTTTTCTTAAACGACTTGTTCGAATCACCCGTCATTCTGCCGTTGCAGCCAGTGCTCTCTCACGATATGAACATTCGCTTTCCGGAAATCGCACAGACCTTTAGAATGATAATAGCGAAGGTGTGATGGATTCAAAGGATCAGGGATGCAGAAGTATTTATCATCACAGATGTCCTCTCCACAGGCCTGGCAAATTAACCGAGGATGTTTAGGGAGCTCGAACAGTTCAGAAATATAATCATACATATCCTCATCCATGTTTGCTGAAATTGGATTCTTCTGAGGGGATTGGAAATATTCACGTCCCCGAACCTCATTGATCAAATCTTGGAATGAGATTTTGGAGTCAAAATCTTTAACGTTGAACCACACACTATATTTTTGCCTATCGAGTAACGCTTGTTTTCGTTTTGAATCCACTGCATGATGAAAAAAGGGGCAATACAAGAAACTACATTTTGTTTCCTTCTCCCAATAACAACATAACCCCTTGGGACTTTTTAATTTGCACTCCATTCGAAGCTGCTTATACCGCTCCAACGGCTCTTTCTTCAGCAGTGTCACTACCCCACACAGGTTTTTGGGTTTTCATGTCTTTTAAAGTGTATGGAAACGTAGGCATTTTTTGGATTGGATTATCAGGATTCAAACAATGATCAATAAGCCCAAAAGTTATCCTCCCCTTCTCAGGAGGACTCCATCTCTCTCTGATGACTTTGGAAATACAGTTCCTCAAAATCTGGAATGCAAAAACTTCATTTCGAGATAGAGTATATCTGTACGCTCACGCTGATTTCACTAATGATAGTGTGTTTCGTTTATAAATCGAAAATCCCGCAGGCGGCGTTAAAAAGCTACACAAGAGAAAAAACTACAATTTCGAGATGACCGCGGGATATTGAGTCATATCTAATCTTCGAAATGGACTTTCCTATAAATTCTGACAGACCACACAGAAAGTTCTCTTCTTTGATTCTTCCCCTTTTTTCATACTGGAGACAAGTGAAAGCATATGGTGGTGACAGGTAGGACAAGTCTCATTTTTCAACACTGACAATCTTCCCTTCTTAGGCAAAAAGAATGATGTTTGACACGTTGGATAGTTGGAACAACCCACCAGACGATACTCCTTAATTTTCTTTAGAAAAAGTGTTCCCTTACAATTTACACAGGGTCCGACCAAATCCTTGATGGTGGTCACAGGGGTGACCTTTCCTTTCGTTTTCTTGCTTGGTGAGGTCCATGTACATGTCGGATAACGGGAGCACCCAAAGAAGATATGTCGGGTCTTGACATTCATTCTTTCAAGCATTTTCCCCTCTTGACATACAGGACAAATAAATTTTTCAGCTTCTGAAACCTGTTTTTGTGTTCCTGTTGGTACCTCCCTTGGAGAGTCAAGTTCCTGTTTGAGAAGTGCTTGGAGGTCTGGTAGTTGAGACACTAATTTCTGATGGAGTTGAATATACTGCTGTCTGATGGATTCCAGCATGTCGTCATAACTGGCTTGTTTGGTGGCGACCTCATCCATCTTCGCTTCCACCATACGGGTAAAACTCGGGGTAACTAACTCGGGCCAGATTTTCTCAAACACCTGGATCATCGACCGACCCATGGACGTACTTTCGTAGGACGTTTTCCTGTGTCTTACAATATATTTCCGTGATTCTAGTTTCTTGATGATCTCTGGCCGACTGGATTTAGTACCAATTCGTAACTTTTCCAATCTACGGATCAAGGACGAATCGTTCCATTGCGGGGGAGGTTTGGTTTTGAATGCCTCTTTCTTGATCTCACCGACTTGCACGGTTTGTCCTGTCGTGAACTGAAATACTTTGGATTCCTTTGGTTTCTTCCAAGTGATCGCTCGCACCCATCCCTCATCCGTTATTTGTTGGTACTTTTGACTGAATGGTTCTTGTCTGATCGCTACCTTGACTGATCCTCGAGCTTGGATCATGTCTGGGAGAAACATGCCAATATAATAACGTGAGATATAGTTCCATGCTTTAATATGGAGTTTGGTGATAGTGGAGTCTTTCACTGGGATGTTTCCTGTGGGGTGGATCGGATCGTGGTCTTCTGCCCCCTGTTTCCGTCCATTGGTTCTTACTTGATCCATGCTGACAATGGGTTTCAAGAGTGGGATGTAATCGGTGTAGTTCTTTAATTTGGTCAGAATAGGTTTGTGGGGGAATCCATCTTTGAACTTCCGATTGTCTGTTCTAGGGTATGAAATGAATCCTTTTTCATACAGTGTGGTCAGGAGAGTCATAGCTGTGTCTACTTTGACTTTGAGCTCCTTTGTCAGTAGGGCTAGTGCATCAGTGGTGTTCCATGGTCGCGGAGGGGGAATGTTATTTCTCCAAGCTTTGAATTCAGTGATCATACCCGTTGTTGTGTCTTTAATTTTTGCAAGAACCTTTAAGACTTGATGTTCCTGTTCAAATGGAGACTGGTCGTGTTTGACCGTCACTAAGACATCTGTCCTGTCGTCATTAAGGATGTCTGCTAGTATATTATACTTCTGCTTTTGTTGAAACTCAGTTCGTTCACGATCACGTTCTACAATCAAGTTTAAGGTCGGGAGTTGGACTCGGCCAACTGAGAGTACTAATCCACGTTGTTTAATGACGCGTCGTGCTGCTCTAGTCACCTCCCTTGTGCCTGCGAAGCCTAC
>JBHLPG010000184.1:0-7638 GCA_048939725.1 Promethearchaeota archaeon
AATTAGTTTCATCTTTTGATGAACCTGAAAAGCCCGTTATTTTTATTCTTGGTGCACCAAGAAGTGCAACTACTCTTTTACATCAGATAATTGCAGAATCAGGTAATTTCGGATACATTTCGAATTATTTAGCTAGGTTCTGGAAAGCTCCATATTTTGGCGCCCTTCAGGAAAAGGCGTTTGAAGTCCGTACCACACATCCAATGTCTTTTAAATCTGATTATGGAAGGACATCAGGATGGAAAGAACCACATCATTTTAGCTACTTCTGGCATCGATGGTTTCAATTCGATGATAATCATAAAATGTCCCAAAATATAATCAAAGAAATTAATTTAAAATTCTTTAAACAGGAAATAGCAGCATTAGAAAGTGTTTTTAATCTTCCTATGGTGTTTAGGAGCTTATATTGTAATCTGCAAGTCACATTCTTAAAGAAAGCATTAAATAATGCCAAATTCATTATATGCTTACGAAACCCTCTCTATCAAGCCCAGTCTATCTTACTCGGTAGAAAATCTATTTTTGGAAATACTAAGAAATGGTTTTCTCTCAAACCACCAGAATATTTTGATTTAAAATCCAGGAATGAGTATGAACAGGTCACGGGTCAAATCTTCTTTATACTCAAGGCAATAGAAGAAAGCTTAAAGAATGTAAACCAATCTGATTATGTTATAATACAACTTGAGAAACTAGTTGAAAATACACAACAAGAAATGAGCAGAATTATTGGATTAATTAACGAAAATGAATTTAATAAAAAGATAGGAGAAAAATTACCAACAGGGTTTCAAAATCGGAATGAAAAAAAGATAGATGATAAAGAGTGGGAGTTGTTAAAAGAATATGTTCAAAAATTCTTTGGCGAACAAAATGATACTGTTCCTTTCGACCAATTCATGCTTTACAAAGATTAGACTAACCCATAGTTCAAGTTTAATAAGCCGGTAATTCCCTTTGAAAGACAACAAATTTGATTCTAAATCAAAGAGTACAACTATCATAGCCATACATCAACCAAATTATTTTCCTTGGTTAGGATACTTCAATAAAATATATTGTAGTGATGTATTTGTCTTTCACGATAATGTAAAGTTTACTAAACGAAGTTTAACCAAAAGAACTCTAATTCGCAAAGCACCAACATCATCTGAAAAGACATATTTGACAGTTCCAGTGAAAAAAACCAGCGACTACGATTTAATAAAGGATTTGAATGCAGATCATAATCAGAACTGGCAATCAAAACATATAAATCAATTAAAAGGAGTTTATCATAAATCCCCTTACTTCAAGGAATATTTTCCACTAATTAAAGAGTTATTCCAAAGTTTTAAGGATGTAGAATCATTAGTTGATGTAAATATACTTTCTATTAAGGGAATTATGGAGATTTTATCCCTAGATAATGATACAGTGCGATCTAGTGAACTTCAAGTGGAAGGAGTGAAATCAGAATATAATATTAATCTGATCAAACACTTTCAAGGAACAATTTACTTAAGTGGAACAGGTGCAAGAGGATATCAAACCGAGGAGGATTTCACAAAGTCAGATATCAAATTAATATATCAAGAAATATTTAATTTTCTTGAAGAGAATCCTTATTATCAAGCTCAGGGGGAATTTATCAATGGGCTTTCAGTACTGGATGCACTCTTCAATATCGGAGCGGATGGAATAATTAAAATCTTAGAAAACTATCAAAAGATCCTCTTCAATAATTTAATTTTAGGAAAATAGAAGCGATAATGTCTTGGTGAACGTCAGATTTTATAATGGAAGACAAAAAAATGTATGCAGTATTGATGTGTGCTCGTAATGAAGGAAAAATCATCGCCAAGTCATTAGATAGAATTCTCAACTTGACCATTAAACCAAATTATATTGTAGTAGTTGACGATGGCTCTAGTGATAACACACCTGAAATTTTAAATCAATATAAGGAAAAACATGGTATTATAGTATTAACAAGGGAAGATAGGGGGTATTCTGCGGTCTCATCAAGTGTTATGGCAAATGTCTATAATACAGGATTGAGATTTTTAAGGAAAAAGGAATGGGAATTCCTTTTCATTGTCCCTGCGGATATGAGATTGCCTAAAGATTATGCAGAAAAATTAATTAATCGCATGGAAGGATATGGTGTTGCAAGTGGACACCCTGATAGACCAGAATTGATGAAAAGTTTTAATCCTGACCACCCTATCGGAGGAGGACGAATGATTAGAAGAGAAATCTTTGATTTTATGGGAGGATTATATCCATTAAATTTTGATTATGAAAGCTCTGTTATTCACTGTGCTAGGTATCTAGGCTATGATGTTGGTCATTTTGAAGATATAAAATACTCGATTGATCGTATTAGCGGGAAAGGACATCCAACTAAATATATTGAGTGGGGTAGGGCTATGAAAGATGCGAATTATCATCCCTTCTATCTTTTAGGTCGTTCAATAAAGGAAATAATCATCAGACGACGTTTGATCAGGGGAATTCAATTCATAATTGGTTATATTGTTCAACCTTCCTCTGATTATCCCGACTATTCCCTTTTTTTATATCATTACCAAAAAAACCAAGTTAAGTTAATAATAACACGATTATTAAAAAAATTCAGGTTATACTAATGGTTTTAAATTTAATAACCGATTCTGAAACAAAAGTATTATTTATATCCCCTCATCCTGACGATGTTGAGTTAGGTGCTGGAGCTACTTTAGCTAAATGTGTACGTTTAGGAGCCGAGGTTTATTATATTGCCCTAACTAATATAGAAGGTAATGAACTCATTATTGACGAAATGAATAAATCTATTGATATTTTAGGGGTGCCAAAGGATAATTGTAAATATTTCCAATATACTAACACAGGTTTTGACAAAGAAAGACAAGAAATACTACAGGATCTAGATCGAATAAGGGATGAATTGAACCCTAATATTGTGTTTACTCCATCCTCAAATGATTTGCATCAAGATCATTACACAACTGCTATTGAAACACTCAGATCATTTAAGTGGTTTGCTGACATTATTTTAGGTTATAACCTTTCTTGGAATACTATTGTACAACCCTTTAATTCAAAATTATATGTTGAAGTCTTAAAAGAGGATGTCTCAAAGAAATTAGAGGCTCTACGATGTTATAAAAGCCAAGAAAAAAGATATTATATGAAAAGAGAAGCAAATGATGGTTTACTACGCTATTATGGTCTCCAAGCTGGTTTTGAATATGCTGAAGCCTTTGAAATTTATAAAATGGTATGGAAATAGGAGATGTTAATAAGCAAGACTCTCCCTACTTATTTGGTTTTTCCCTTGAAAATCTCTAAATCATTATTACCTATGATTGAAAACGAGAGTGTTGAGTGATACTGAAAGAATCTTAAAAGCAGGAGATGTGGGAGTTTGATTCGGTACATGAATGAAATAAGTGTTATACTGTAATAAGAATGATAGAAATGGCACATACTTCGTTTTATGAATTAATTCTTGTAGGTTCAGACATAAAACAACAGAAATTCTTGATGAATCTGAAAAGAAAATCCCAAAGTAAGAAATCAATGTATGAGATAATCGCTTTAGATCCTGTTTCAGATAATTCATTAACCAATCATAGTATTCCACACAAAATAGGAAATGAATTCCTGATAGAAAATCGAGAACAAATAGAATATGAAGTAAGTCAGTGGATAAATAACTGGGTATTAAAACCTAAAATAAATGAAACTTCAATTTATTCAAATTTTACATATGAAGGAGAATCATTTTGGTGGCTTATAGAACATCGAATTCGATTTGAAATCTTGGAAATATGCATTTTTATAAAAATTTTACAGGGAATTCAGAAAGAAAAGATTAATGCAAGAAAAATATTAGTTTACGATGAAAATGATATTCTTCAACCACTTGTTCTTCAAATTTTCAGACAAGATTCTGTAAATATCGACATTATAAAACCCAAACGTTCTCGAAGACTAAAATCTTTAATTTTACGGTACACCAAGAGATTTGGAGGCACTAGATATATTCATCTCAGAGAATATTGGTACAAACTGTTAAGCAAACTCATTTTTAGTAGATATGCCGATGGAAAAAAAGATCCCTTGGAAATAGTGATTTTCACAACCAATGTACACTGGAGGTTATGTTTTAATCCTAATAATAATGAATTTGAGCCTGGGAATTATTATTTTCGTGATATTATTTCAGCTTTCGATCAGATTATGCCAGGAAGAATCGCTGAACTTTTTAAGATAAGAAATATTAGAAGAGACCTGAGTGTTATAAAGGAAAAACGGTCTCAAAGGAAAGAGGCTAATTTATTTTTCTTAGATACTTTTCCCATTGAAAAAAAGAAATTTAAAGAAGAATTGAAATTCTTTAGATCTAGAAATAGAATATTTCAAAGAAAACTGCTTCTGAATGAAGATTTAACATTTTCAGATGTAAATTTCGCTTCCATTATGAAAGAAAGGTTATTGTGGTTCATCAAGGCCTATATTCCTCTTGGATTACGATGGAAGGCGCAGTTTGACACTTTTATCTCTAAAATGAACCCTAAAGTAATGCTTTTTATTGATGAATTTTATACGTTAGGTAGAGCATTAACTTTAAGTTGTAAAAGTCAAAAGGATGTTTTATCGACAGCACTTCAACATGGATTCTTTACAAAATTCACAATCGGTACGTTAAGGGAGGAAAAAAAAGGAACTAGGGATGAAATAGAACCAATAATTCTCACAGCTGATTTAACCTGTGTGTATGGCTCAACATACCAAAAAATATTGATAGAAGAAGGATATGACAAAAATAATACTGCTATAAGTGGAAATCCTGGTTATGATCAAGTTTCAGATATGATGAATTATTATAAAGAAGAAGAGATTTTAAATCAATTGAACCTCTCTATAGAAAGAAAAACTATTGTTTTTGGAACTCAGCCAGCTTTCTACGAAACAGCAATTCATCCGCTTAGAACATTGATAGAAGTTATTCAAAACCATCCTAATTATCAATTAATTATAAAAGTTCATCCTCGTGATAAAATAAAACGATATCAACAGCTTATTGAAGGATCAAGAATACCTATAAGCATTGTCAAAGATATAAATATTTTTGCAGTAATCAGAATCTGTGATTTATTCCTGACACAATACTCTACGACAATAATAGATGCTTTAGCCTTTAATAAGCCAGTAGCTATCTTCAATTTTAATGAGAAATTAAACCCTTTGAGTTTTCTCCAAATGCAAGCAATAACCGAACTTAAAAATCCAAAAATGATTATTGAACTCATTCCAAAAATTTTAGAGGACAAAGCTCTTCAAAAACAATTAGAAGTTTATCGAAATGAATTTTTATTTAATCAAGTGTATTATTTAGATGGCAAAGCATCAACAAGGGTAGTTAATGCTATTTTAAAACGTATTCAATTGTAAACTGATGTAGTTCGTAATATTTGTAGAAAAAAATTGAGATTTAAAAAATGATAAGAATTTTTGAGCATACTACTTTTATCTCTCCTAAAAGCTTAGTAAGCTACAGAGGAAATCCAATAGACCGAAACCGAACCTTGATTGCATCTTCCTTACCATCTAATAAGTTTAAATTCATGGCCTTCTCTGCTGATAAGGATTTTCCAAAGAATATTATTCCTTTACCTGAGAATAAGCTATGGCCTTTCCGATTATTTAGATTTAAACCTGACATAATCCATACAAGACTAATGCCGAGCTGTTTGAGAAGTTTAAAGGTAGCAAAATTATCAAACCGACGTATAAAGCATTTAATCAGCATTCATGGAATGCCTGAAACTTGGCGAATGGACAATAGTTCAATTAAAAGAATTAATAAATTAATAGAAAAAGCGGATGTAATTCATACCGTTAGCCTCACAACTGCTCAAGAAGTCAAAGAAGAGTGGGGTCAGGACGCAGTAATCATATATAATGGCATTGATATAGATTTATTTCATCCTAATCCCATAAGAAGGGCCTTAAACACTTTCAATGTTCTTTTTGTCGGAAGATTGGTGTCTCATAAGCATCCTGAGCTAATAGTAGAATTGGCGAAGAAATATCCAGAAATAAACTTCTCAATGATAGGTCAGGGTGAAATGTATGATGAAATTGCGAAGGAAATAAAACTATTAGATAACATTAAGATAATGCAAGTTCCTTATAGTGAGATGCCATCCATTTATCAAAAACACGACGTTTTTGTGTTTCCTTCAACTCATGAAGGATTTAGCAATGCTGTTTTGGAGGCACTTGCTTCAGGATTGCCAGTTATTGCCTTTAAAGCAAGTTCTTTAGATGAAGTTGTAAAAGATCAATACAATGGGTATTTATGTGACGATTTGAAGGAAATGGGGAGAAAAGTTGAACAATTGACTCATAATCAAGAAAATCTAGAACAGATGTCCATAAACGCAAGAAAATCAATCTTGATATTTGATTGGAAAAAGATAATCAAAGAATATGAAACGCTCTTTGAAAACCTAGCTAGTGATAATTTTTAACCGGTTCACTTACCTATAGGAAAACCAATAAAGAAAACTTGTTCATTCACATTTAGAAATCGAGAGAGTCGAAAGAATCGTAGTTGGGACCTCTATTAATGTACGATAAATATGAAAAAAATTCTTTACAGATTAAACAACTGGCAACTGATTTTTTTATCTGGACCACAATTGGAGTCATTATAACAAAATTCAGAGGCATATTGTTTGTCAAGATTTTTTCAACTTTCTTAGGAGCTTCCGACTACGGGTATTTTAGTTTTCTACACAGTAACTCCTTTATTTTAGCCAGTTTAATAAGTTTCAACATGCCAACGGCTGTATTTAGATTAACATCCGAAGCATATGCCCAAGACAATGAAAAAAAAGCCCTTATTATTCTATTAACAAGCATTAGTATGTGTATAGGATTTGGTATTGCCTCAAATATCTTATTTTTTTTGTCAGCAACATTTCAAGTCGAACTATTCACAAGTACAAACTATTTTCTTGATATTTCTATTATTGGAATATTCAGTGTAACAATTGCTGTCGATAATATAATTTTACAGTATTTTCGTTTAAAACAAGATAAAGGAAAATACTTCAGTCTACAGACAATTATTCCTTATTTAACACTTATTGGGTCAGTATTATTCGGAATTATTTTTAATTTGTCAGTATTTGGAGTTATTTTTGCACATTTTGTAGGTTATTTTATTCTTCTTTTACCTATGGTATTGGATTTCATATTAAAAGCAAAGGAGGGAAGATTTAACTTGATTGAAGCCAAAAATATTTTTTCATTTTCCTACCCAGGTATGTTTGTCATTGTCGCAACAAGTATTTCCAATTTTATACTTAATATATTCCTAAAAGAAATACATGGAAATGTTTCATTAGGAATATATGCTGTTGCTCTATCGATTGCTAATTTGTTTGGTATGTTTGACTATATTGTGAGTTTATCTTATCCAACTATAATATTGCGAAATTATGATATTGGAAATCATGACTATATTCAACGTTTCGTAAATAGAACTACCAGAATATATCTTACTTTGATGATAGGTTTAGTATTTCTTTTAACAACCTTTTCTCCCCTATTGATCCATATTTTATCTAGCCAAGA
>JBHLPG010000185.1:0-7628 GCA_048939725.1 Promethearchaeota archaeon
TAATGAAGATTTAATTAAACGAATTGAGAATAGATTATCAGTTGTACATGTTTAGCTATTTTTCAGGTGTTTGGAGGTTCACGTAGGATCCGAACAATATCCCCTAATATTGGTTCTCGATTTGAACGAGTTAACTCGAATATTTTAACGTCTTTACGTTTTCTGATTGAATCAAGGAAAAAATGTTTATAATTAGGAATCGTGGCTAATACTCTTGGTTGATTATTAAAAGCAAAATTAACTGCTTTTTGGAACTTCAATGAGAATAATTCCATTTTTCCTAATTCATCGATGATAAGTAAATCAGTAGAATTGTATAATAGAGGAACAACAAGATTTTCCAAATCGGTTATGTCAACAAAATATTTTCCAACACGCATTTTAGACTTTACTTGAGATTCATTCGATCTAGCAAGAATACCTTGCTGACCATCAATCGTATGGATATCAAATCCGATTCTTAATCCATTTTGACGGATTTCATCAGTATAAAACCCAGATATATCATGATTGGGTGATATGCTTCTGATTTCTTGAACAATTCTCTTGATAAGTGTTGTTTTTCCAACGCCAGGTCTCCCTGTTATTAGGAAATGCTTGGACATATCTATCCTATCGGTGTCAGCTCACCCAAAAGTCGTTAACAATATTAGTTAAGCATTTAAGCTTGCGTTGAATATAAGGAGAGACCTTCTTTACCGATTTCCAACTCTCGAGGTATTTTTGCAATATAGTAAAGAATTCTTCCAAAAATTGAGAATAATCCTCACCACGAGTCGCAAATATAGGCAGGCCCTGGGCTAAAATATTACAATTATCGGGATTAATGAATACCATTGCTTGATTGAAATTCTCTGAAAGAGCAATGTGGCGATCAGGCAGAATGTGACCCATATAATCACTATCCACATAATAAAGGTGTCCTTTTTCAGAAACTAACCAATGATTCTGGTTGTAATCCAAGAGTATCCGTGCTTTAGAAGCATACCAAATTATCTCTAATAAACCAATCATCTCGTGAAGATTCACAAATTGACATACAGGATAAAAGACAAAGTGTTGCAGAATGATGAGTAAGTTTTTAGTGTTTAAAAAATAAGTTGCTGGGTAATGTTCTCGTAAGGCCATATATAACTGTTGGATCCTTTCTTTACTGTATGCAGCGGGATTAAATACTGTTTCAGAAGAGGAAATTTCTGGTTTTGTTGAGATTCTTATTGTATAATATTCATTTTTCGGATTAGATAAGACAGTAATAGCTCTATCAATTCCAAAACCAGGCCGATTAACTTTGTAAAACTCAAAGAAATTTTCATGCATTGTAGAATGGCCAAAAAAAGAATTCAAGCACTGTAGGATTTCTAATCGACTAAAATCTTCCCTAAAGGGCCACTCAGTGGCCTCATGTTTAGTAACTTCAACAGGGTAAGCAAACATTTCAGGGCGCATTAAAATTGACCCACAATAAATTCATAATGAATAAATATTATTAATATTCTTACCAGCATTGGTGAAACCATATGTTAAGTCTATTTATACTTGCTAGTTGGGAAAGACTTATCTGGGCGAATAACTCACTTAAACTGAAGGTTGATAGGTATGCTATTTTATATGTATTATTTTATTTGTTCTTCATATATTGAACTTTAAGTAACTATATGTATATCTTTCCGAACAAGAGCTATCGAGAAAATTTATGTAAACTCTCTTAGAATTAGAAACTAGTTATGAATTAACAATAAGATTTAAAGAGACTGTCATGGTGTGAACCGTTCTGTGAATGCAACTATTATTAGAAAAGATTTGATAAAAGCTAAAGAATTAAAACAAATTTTCAAGAGTATGCGAAATCTACTTGCTGGAAATTTCGTTGGAACCACTAGGGATGAAAGACTTGCTGAACAACTGATTTTTCTATTATTTTGTAAAATAAAAGATGAAAAATATGGGTTTCCAAATGACCCAGTCATATTTCAATTAAATTACCCTGATGGTAGTGGGGTTCTAAAAAGGATATTAGATCTATTCTATCAGCTGAAAGACCAATACAAATCAATGTTTGATGATTACGATAAATTGATAATCGATGAATCGACATTAACATCAATTGTTAAAAGTATTGAAAAATATAGTATCACCAAGGCTAGTCGGGATGTAATTGGAGATGCCTTTGAGGTATTTTTAGGCCCATCATTAAGAGGAAATAAGGGCCAATTTTTCACACCAAAAAATATTGTTCAAACAATGATTCAGATCCTTAATCCAAGTCAAAAGGAACGATTCATTGATCCTGCATGTGGTACGGGTGGATTCTTAATAGTAGGATTGACTCATCAATTAAAAACATACGAAGAGACCCATATTCAAGATTCAATCCAATTCTTTGGTATAGACAAAGACCGTTTTCTAGCAAAAATTACTCGTTTATATTTAGCAATACTAGGTCTTACAGGAAACATAATTTTTTGCGAGAACTCACTTAATCCCCTAAAAAACTGGAATTCAGCGATGACGGAAGTAATATCGTTGAATAGTTTCGATGTGGTGTGTACCAATCCTCCATTTGGCGCAAAAATCCCTATTAAATCAAAAGATATTCTGAAGAATTATCACTTAGGTCACAAATGGCAGAAAGAGTCTGATGAGTCATGGAGAGAAACTAAGGAGCTGCTAGACAAACAAACTCCACAGGTTCTTTTTATTGAACGGTGTCTTGAATTTTTAAGACCTGGGGGTAGGATGGGAATAGTTCTTCCTGATGGAATCTTTGGGAATCCTTCAGATCGATATATCTTACATTATCTACGTCAACGTGTCCAAATCTTGGCATTAATTAGCTGTTCTCATCTAGCTTTCCTCCCACATACACATACAAAGACATCTCTACTATTTGTAAAGAAAGTTAAACCACAACACGACTACTCTTTTTTCATGGCTATGGCAGAAAACGTTGGTCATGATAAGAATGGTAAAATTCTTTATTTAATAGATAAAAGGGGAAATTATATACTAGATAAATCAGGAAATAAAATTATAAATGACGATTTTCCTAAAATAATCAAGAATTACAAGCAATTTATTAGAGGTATTCTTCAAGATCAGTCGCATTTAGGTTTTATTTTCAGAAGCTCCCAGATTGATAACCAGATACTTATTCCAGAGTATTATAACCCTGAAATTACCCAACGGTTACAAGCCTTAGAAAAGGAGGGAAAATATCAACTAGTTAAGATTCGTGACCTTTACAATGAAGGAATCATTCAAATAACTCGTGGACACGAGATCGGTTCGAAATTTTATGGGACTGGAGACATCCCTTTTGTCAGAACTTCAGACTTGATTAACTGGGAAATCAATATTGATCCAAAAAAACAAGTAGCACAAGAAGTTTTCGAATTTTATAAAGATAGGCAAGACATTAAGGCTGGAGACATTCTATTAATAAATGACGGAACATTTCTAATAGGAAAAACAGCAATGATTACGGAAAGGGATACCAAAATCATCATCCAAAGTCACTTAAAGAAAATAAGGGTTGTCAAAAAAGATAATCTAGATGAATTCCTTCTACTTTGGTCCTTAAATACTGATATTGTTCAAGATCAGATTAAAGCGAAAACTTTCATTCAATCCACAATCTCCACATTAGGAAACAGGCTACTAGACTTGTTAATACCGATTCCTCGGGAGATAAACACAAGAAATGCGATATCCAAAGAAATAAAGGAAATAATTACAGAGAAAATGACCCTAAAAGATCGCATTCGAACTACATTGAAGATTTTCGAAATCTAATGAAGATTCCTCTTAGTTTATTTTAATAAAAAGAGAATGGGGATCAGATGAATCTGATTCGCTAAAATTTATCCCCAATCCATTTAGTCTTTACCCATTTCTATTCATATTTAAGAAGTTTCATCTATTTCGAGTATTCTTTAAAAAGACTATATAAAGATAGTAAGCTTTAAGTATTAGTTTTTATCAAGATTTTATATGAACCCTAGAATAAATGAATTCAGAATTTAAATAATATTTAAAAAATATTGGAGAGTTATGCTATGGAAATTCATGAAGAACAATTTCAGGAACAGATCTGGTTTGAAACGTATAATCACTCTTCCAAGTATCAAACCTCTCAAGAACAAATTGATACATGGTTTCTAGGCTCCCTTTTAAATGTCAATTCCCCCCAAAAAGAGTTTCATCGATTATCGACATTGCACAATCGCATTACTCATGAAGAAACCAAATTTGATGACCGATTGCAGTCCAATATGCGTGTAGCTTCTCAGCTAGCAGAATTTTTTCCTTTCAGATGGCTGTTAGAAATCACAGCATTCTTTCGGAAGACAGAATCTACATCACTGGGTATTAAATCCTTAAAAGATCGAATTTGTTCTTATTTAGGATTCATTGAATTGTATTTAACCTTTCGGGGATTAACGCTTTTAGATTCCACTCTGGAAGAGATTAATAGCTTCTTTGACATTGTTAATACCAAAAATGATGTTCGGTCCTGGAAGCTCAAGCTTCTACGAACTTATCCTAAGTTACGAAAGCAGTGGATTCAAATTCGTGCTCAAACTCATCAATCTGCTTTAGTTTCTACTGTGGTTAGGGTCATGAATAAAGAAATGGAGTTAGATGATAGTTTTTCAGAAGAAAAGATTTTCTTGACCAAGCAAGCGTGTCTTCGAATTGCACGGGAATTTGTTTCCACCGAAAAGGCTCGTTTTATTAAAAAACCCGAAGTTTGGGCCCGTGCCATCTGTGTCAAAGCTGTGCGCGAAGTTCTACCAGATCAATCACCTTTTCCATTTCCTCATCTTACCATTAAAACTCAGAAAGTGATCGAGAATAAACGGTGGCAACTAGACCAAGTTATTCCCTAATATCTTCCTCGCTAAATTCGATACTAAATTTGAAATCTTCTGTGAGATTGTTGATGTTTCTTGCAGTTATAGGATGCCCTACAATCAGTTGAGCTCCTTGTTTGGCAAAAATTTTTGTCTTTTTCTTTAAATTATTAGAGCTCAAAACATATTGGTTAAAACTCTGTTCAAGAATACGCTTAGCTGGCAACTGAATCTTATCCCAGGTTAGTGGTATCTCTGAACAGGAAAGATTTTCACGTTCTAGTAGCTTCTGGGTATCCTTTCTCCGCAGAAGATAGGACAATGTACCTTGAATTTCTTCTTTTTGAGAAATTGAATTAGTAATTGGCGAATAAATAGCAAATCTTGAGTTGATACCATTCTTCTGGATAGTACGCTTGTCACCATGCAGCAAAAAAGGGATAACTGGTTTGTATTTCTCACATAACCGATTAATTATAGTTGATGATAAGTTCTCTGCTCCTAGGAAGACTGGAATGTATGTTTTTTCTCTAATTCGTGTGAATACATCCTCAAACGCTTGAATTGAAGAGATACGAGTATCAATGGAATCGTTATAGGCTGGATGTCCAGCAACAATACAAAAGGAAAGGTTCTGATGAACCGATGTCAGCTCTAGATACTCCTTAAGGAGATGAAAACTTCTCTCGAATAATTTTACTCCACGGACCGCGATAGTGAGAATCAGGTTGTGCTTAATTTGGTCAAGAATGGTCTTTAATTGGTCAAAAGTTAATAAAGACTGTTTTCCTTCATAATCAAGGAAAATATATTGATGTAACTGATCAGCTATCCTAATTGCTTCAAAAAAATCGTGATCACATGGGAAGTATGTTCTTTTCAGGGCAATGCCTGTAAAAATAGTTTCAGATTTGCTCAGGAACTAAATCCCACATTTGTTTTCACCTCACATTATAAAGATAATGTGGACTTCCGAACTAGACAGAATTCTTGCCCCTTTTTAAACCTCTTGATAATGGCATCGAAATTCATAATAATATGGGTTTTGTTATTGGCTAGAGTGATTGTAGGGTTCTTTTTTCTAAAAGTATAACCTGTCAAGAAACTAGCCAACAGTTCTTAAACTAATAAGAAAGAAGGGTTCAAAGAGCAAATTACTTTCAATTTTTTCATAGATGGTTCCTACAATGGGATTGGATGTAAACAAAGTCAGAAAAGATTTTCCAGCGCTTCATCAACTTAAAGATGGGAAACCAATTATATATGCTGATTCTGCATGCATGGCACTAAAGCCTCAACAGGTAATTGATTCACTTCTTGGATATTATACCGAATATACAGCTTGTGCTGGGAGGAGTCCACATGCATTTTCTTTACAAACAACACGATTATATGATGATGCCCGAAAGGACTTGGCAAAATTTATTAACGCAAAAAATCCTGCTGAAATCATTTGGGTACGAAATACAACAGAAGCATTAAACCTGGGAAGCAATAGTCTCAAATCAGATGGAAAAAAAGTAGGAACTATTATTACTACATCAGAGAGTCATAACAGTAACCTCGTTAAATGGGTTCGATTGCAAAATCTCGGAAAAATAAACCTAAAAATCATGGAAATCCCCCTAAATGGAACTTTTGATCTTGAAGAATTTACAAGCATTGTGGAGAGATGTGAAGAAGGGAATTTCCTTGCAAGTTTAAACCATACTAGTAATGTTACTGCTGCCCATATTCCTGAAAATGAGATCGCGAAGATAATTCATGAAAAAAACGGTATTTTACAACTTGATGCAGCCCAGAGTTTTCCCCATAGGACTATCGATGTTCAAAAAATGGAGATAGATTTATTCGCAGCCTCAATGCATAAGGCTTGTGGTCCTACAGGTATGGGTTTTCTCTATGGACGTTATGATCTTTTGGAAGAAACAGAACCTCTAATTTTAGGTGGGGAAACTGTCTCTGATGTCCACTATCCCCATGATATTAATCTCTTAAATCCCCCAGCAAAGTTTGAAGCTGGTCTTCAAAATTATGCTGGAACAATCGCCTCTGGTGCAACAGTACGTTATCTAGCTTCAATTGGAATGGACAAGATAGAAGCGCACGAAAAGGTTCTCTCACGGACAATGATAACTGGATTAACGGAGACCTTAGGAGATAAAATACGTATTTTGGGACCAACTGATCCAGATAAGAGAGCAGCATTAGCGGCTATTGATTTGAAAGAACATATAAACCCACATGAAGTCGCAATCTTAATGGATGAATTGAAAAACATTTTCCTTCGGTCTGGATTTCACTGTACTCACGCATTCCATCATGAAAAGCATCTTGATGTTGGTACGCTTAGGCCTAGTTGGTATCTCTACAATACGGTTGAAGAGGTAACCATCTTCATTGAAACATTGCAAGAAATATTTGATATCATGACTTAATCACCTTATATCAAAGGGTAAATAAAATGTCAATGAAAGATCAAGATACAACACAAACGTTGATCATTGAATTACTAAAGGATATGAAAGAAGCCTCAACTGTGGAGCTAATTAGGGAAGCAGAAACGCTCGGTATGGCAGAGTGTAGCGACCGAATACCTGCAGCTTTAGCAGAGCTAAATTCTCAAGGATTAGTTAAGAAACAACTTTCGAGAGAAAAAAAAGCAATTATTTGGACATTGGCATAAGATTAAATAGCCCATCCAATTAAATGTCTATTACCAATATGTACATTGTCTAAATGTTTTTTAGCAGTTTCAAAACATTCTTTGAC
>JBHLPG010000186.1:0-7585 GCA_048939725.1 Promethearchaeota archaeon
GGTTTTTCCGTGTTGTTTATTCAGTAATTTGAAATATTCAATGATCTTAAACGTTGTTACGCTATCTAACTCACCTGTTGGTTCGTCAGCAAGTACAATTGAGGGATCATTAGCCAAAGCGACTGCGATTCCCGTTCGCTGGGCTTCTCCCCCAGATAGTTGGGAAGGTTTGTGGTTACGCCGACTTTCCAATCCGACATCGATCAAGAATTGTCGTGCACGCTTTTTTTGTTGCTCATGACTCCAGCGACCAGCCAGTTTCATGGGTAACATCACATTTTTCTCAGCTGTCAGATTCCAGACCAGATTACGTTCGGGTAACTGGTACAAAAATCCTACCTTATGTCGACGGTACAGAGTCAATTGACGATCCGTCATTTTTGTAATGACATCATCGTCCAAGATGATATCACCAGTGGAGGGTCTATCAATCCCTCCAATTAAGTTCAGTAAAGTGCTTTTACCTGAGCCACTGGGGCCAATGATCGTAATTAACTCCCCTTCGTTGACTGTGAGCTCAATCCCGCGCAGTGCAGGGACTTGGAGCCTACTTTGTTCCTCAACATAAAGTTTTATCAAATCATTACATTCAAGAAATGCCATTTGGTTATTCCACCTTTAAAATACGACTTACATCTTTCTGGCTCGCGAGATAAGCAGGCAGCACCGAACCAATCCCTGCAGCAATGAGGATCCCTGCAATAAGGGGAAAAATCAATTTTGTTGGGTAGATGAGGACCTGAGGGGGAATTGTTTGTCCCACTTGAGTGATTTGTAAAAACATCGTCACAAAAAATACACCTGTAAAATAGCCAATCACAGACCCAAAAATCAAAATAGTCGCAGCTTCCACTAAAAATGATTGGGCAGTTTGAAAACGCGTCATCCCGAGAGCCCGCTCCACCCCAATCTCTTTTTCGCGGTCGACGTACGTAAAGAAGGCGAACATGACTACACCTATCACTGCCACGGCAATACTAATTATCAAGTCGGAATTGAGAATAGAAAGCTGGAAATACCGCTCAAAAGAGGTTTTATATTCTTTATAGGCTAACGCGGCCGAACTGGGCCTCTTTCCTGTCACATTAATGATGGTTTCAACCGTCTCTTGAATATAGGTAAGGGAGTCTACTTTCATGAGATATGTACCCTCCACATTACTAAGATAGGACGACTGGTTCAAACGGTCAAACATCCCCAAACTCCCAATGATCCAATAGTTAGTACTAGGGTCTTGCCAAGACTGTGGATAAAAGGTGGGCCATAGCTTAAACGTTCCACCAATTCGATAGGAGAGTACTTCCGTCTTATTTGGTGTTTTAAACTGGATCGATAGATTTTCACCTATCTGGGGTTTGGAGATATCTGCTTTCAAGTTCCCATCGAAGAGGAGTAGTGTAGTATTATCGGTGAGCTGACTGATTAAGGTGGGTAAGCTGTCACTCAACTTGAAGCTCGAATCCGTAAATGCAGTTTCTGCATAGGTTGCAGGATCGACAAACAGGAACTGGTAGTTTCGATAGATGGTGCCTCCAGACCAATAGTTAGCAGAGTAGATACCCGAAACGCTCCTTAAATGGGAAACATTCTGCTCTAAAAGGGAGCACACAGTCTCATTCAAAGCTGTACCTGTTGAGAGACTGACATCTGCTCCTTGTTGGTAATAGAACTTGAGGTGCTGTGTTTCATCTAATGAAAAGATTAGAGAGGAAGCCAGAATAGAAAAGGATAATGCTAAAGTAATCAACAGTACTGCACGATTCGCAGCCTGTTTATGCCTAACTATGTTGCGAATGGCAAACGCATTAACTCCGCCTTCTACTTTCCACAACAGATCAGCAAGCTTCTTCATCAGGACTGGAAAGAAGCGAGCAATCAGCATAATCGTACCAAAGAACATGAGGAAAGGCGCAGGGAGACCAATTAATAATATAAGAAGAGAGATTAGACCAGAGCTTGGATTAGGATTGGGACGAACGTCTGGCGTGCCCTGGAAGGTTTCCCCTCCTGAAACTGGACGCACCAGAGCATTAAGAATGAGCCAAGCTGCGGTGCCTAGGATAAACATAAGGGCGTCGAAATAATAGCGTTTCCAGAAGGGATCGCGCACTTCAGTTGGAACAAGTGTTTCAATGATCTGCTGGCGACTCATGCGAATAATTCGCACAAAATTCAAAAGCAGAGTGATGCCTATGCCTATTACAAGTAAGCCCAGTAATAATTCTAATGAGGCTTTCACAGGGATGGTTTGGCCTAAGAATGTCAAATAGTCTGTAGAACGCATAACAAAATCCGACAGGAATATACTGAGGAGAAAACCTGAGAGGACAGCAATAATTGTGGAGATTGTCATTTCCCCAAAAAGGATCCCCAGAATTTGAAGCCAGGAGCCGCCCCGCGTCTTAATAATGCCAATTTGTGCTTGTTTTCGCCGTCTGATGAGCCCAAAGGAATAAACCACTAGATAGAGAGCAATACTGATGACTGGTAAGCTCACCAACAGGAGGATCAAGATTAAGCTAAAAATAGTGGCCTCAAATTCTTTCATTAGGCCATGTATCGGGCTACGAACATCAGGAAAAGAGGTAATTGCATAAAAATTCTGTTGGAGGGCCTGGAGAAAGTGTTGTAGTTGTAGGATTTCACTATTTGTGTTAAATGCATCAAACTGTGTTTGATCCAGGAAAATTTTTCCCTTAACTTGCCCCTGCCAGTTTAGATCAGAGTGATCACCTGCAAGCTCCCTAAGTGTTTGGTTTAAGAGCAAGGGACGGGTTAAGAAGTAATAACCATATAACCCAGGGGTAAAATACTTCCATAATAGGGCAGTACCGTTGTCAGATGGAGTGGCAACATTTAATTTATTTTCTTGGGAAAATATAGGAGAAAATTTCCTCTCATAATCTACTATGCTGACAATTGTGACAGTTTTGTTTGGTTGCTCTTCTTCTTCAGGGAGGATCCAACCTGGAATGGTGATGTTTACTTTCGTGTTAAGTGTAAGATTTTCAAACTGTTTCTCAGCCCAGGGATCTGTTTCTTTCGGGCGAACAAGGATAACTTCTGAGGAATTTACAGGCTGATGTCCTACTCCTTCTTCTTCAAGAATCAGTTCTAGCTGTTCATAAAAAGTAGAAGCGGACGAGGTTAGAATGGATATCGACCATTCCATTTCATCTTCTCTCTCCTCTGGTTCTCGAAATATATCTGTTGCATTCAACCATAAACTGACATAAGGGGCACTGTACCAATAACTTTCCGAAATATAACCACCATAGTCAACATCATTGATCGATTTGTTGACAAGTTCCTCATAAAGCGCAAAATTCGTAAATGCTCTGGTACCCCATGAAACCTGTTGAGCTGATCCGCTGGAGGTTTTATCTGAAAAGACATTACTAATATACAGGTCAATTGTTATGTCTCCAGAGTAATCATCATGAGCCTTGAAGACGGTTTCCTCAAAAATTTTTTCTCGATAAGATTCTATGAGAATACCACTTTGTGAGATCACTGTTAATGCAATGATCAACCCAACCATTGTTGGTACAACAAGTTTACGGTTACCAATTAGTAACTCGTAGGTTAAGAAGATAGGATCGGTTATTTTTGCTATTATGACTTTTACGGACATTTTGTCTATTCACGCCTCCTGCAAAACCATGCTTTACTGTTGCATCAGTGACAAGTATCATAGATACTGCTCGTGCTTTTATTTTGCTGGATTGGATGTATAGAATACTGTTCTTGATTTTTTGTCAATAAATACTAACACTTTGACATATAAAACTAAAACAAAATAATCTTATAAGTCTATAGATTGATACAAGTTAAAAAAAACTAGTACAGGGTGTCTACAATTTGAAACAGGTTGTTTGACTTATTCGAACAGGCTAGAATTTAATGTTCGAATTTCTGAACAAATTTCCCTCTTGACTTAATTGAGTACTTAACGAATGTCAGCTAGGATCTAAAAAGCCACAAGTAGGACATATACTCCTCCTACAGCATTTGCTAGCAAATGAGTGAATAAAAATCTAATATCCCTTTTACACCATACCAAGACGCTTGGAAGAAGGGCAAGGATCCTTATCGGATTTTCCCATGGTAAAAGAAAATGATACACTGAAAAGAGCAACAATCCAGGTAGCAGATGAAGTTATGAGAAATCTAAGTGAATATTGAGTTATAGAACCTACTCTTTTCAGCTAACTCTTATTTTCAATGATCATTTTCCTCACCAAACCAGGACTTCTGAAAATTTTTACGTTTTTTTGCAGTCCAATTCTTTAAATCGGGCGAATCTGGGTTTTTTCGACGCTCTTTCCAGTAACAAAGATCAAGGTACTTTGTATTTTCTTCTATTATTGCTAAAATTTTTCGTTCTTTCATTTTTTTTATCTCCAACGCGAATTCTTTTAATAGGCGTGGTGCAATTGTGTGCATTGTGCACTGCATCCGTATGCATGGTGCAGAAGGTTTATATAAAAATGTATTGGTTGTGTCGTATAGCAGTATATTTATGGAGACAGAACAAATATGGGAATTACAACCACAGAAGAAGGAGTTACCCTTAGAAACTATTTTGAAAGTTTGTTCAAATCTGAAACACGAGCATTGATAGCTTGGAATTTAATAATTCATCAAGAATTGACTGTAAAACAACTTGCCAATCTAACGAACAAAGATCAATCAACCATTACTCGAAATTTGAGAAATTTAGAGAAATCTGGATTGGTATTTGTATCGAAGACAGAAACAATTCGTAATTTTGTAATAAATTATTGGAAACTGAGTCCAAACGATTTTCTGCGTAAATTTGGAGATTTAGGTACAGTTGTACAAAATGCATTAGCAAATATGGACTTAGAGTTCATGAAAATCGCATTACTAGCTGTTCAACGAAATCTGGAAAACATTTTCAATTATAAAACTCGAAAAATCAATTTTTTTATCCAGAACATTCTAGCTGGGAAGGAACTAATGTCTGTAGGAATAATGAATCAAGAAATAGGTGAGCTCTTTCTAAAGGAGCTCAATCAATTTATCTATCAATTTCAAGAAGATCATAAGCTCAATTTACAACCACTAGATGAAATTAACCCAACAAGTTATTTCACCTTCATTTTGGCTAGTCCTTTTCCTAGATTGGTGAATTCAGGAAAAAAATAATGCCATTTCTAAAAAACAATGATAAATCAGTGCAACAAGGAAATAACGAAGAGCTGCAGGTAGAATTAGAATTAAATTACCATATCTCAAGAACTAGAAAAGGTCCGTTACTTAAATCATGAGTTCATAATTAAATTTCTTCCAGCAGTAAAAGCTTTTATTAAAACTTCTGGTCTATTTTGAACGTCTCCTCTCCTCCCTACTCCTGTACAAATTATTTTCTCTATGAGATTTATTCCAACATATCTTGTTATATCTTCCATCATTCCTACAATGTGACGAGAATACGATTCACTCCCTCCACCAGAAGCCACGACTAGTATCAGGTTTTTTTCTCTAAAGAATTGTCTTGTTATATTATGTTCGTACCATCTATCAATGAATGCTTTTAGTATGGCTGTGGGTCCCCACCAATAGACTGGTGTTCCGATTATCCAAGTTCTACATTCTTCCATTTTCTTTTTTACTACTGGAAAATCATCTTCATATTTACAATTGCCATTTTTACTTTTAAAACAGACATTACACCCATCACAAGGGTTTATCTTTAGCTCCTTTAGTAAAATCTTTTCCGTTTCAGCACCACTTTCTTTAGCTCCTTTCAATATTTCTTCTACTAATATATCTGTATTTCCTCCCTGCCGAGGACTTCCTACTATTCCCAATATCTTATGCTTTTCTTTTTTCTTGTTTTGCATGCTTCCCCTTTCCTTAAATGATTTCTCTTCTCTTTTAAAAGAACTTCTCTAAGATTGGTATATATTTTTGTAATCTAAAACAGCCTTCTGAGACAAAGAAGGCCTAAACTATGTAAACCTTTCGTATAGCCAATGATTGATTAATTCTTGGATAATGATTCAAATGATTGAAATAACTTTCATTAGTTATTTAAGAATCCAATTTTTCTATCTTAAAACAAACTGGACGTATCCCATCAGGACAGGCAGCAAAAATCGTATTTTTTCCTGTCCAATCTGGATAACCATTACCATTTCGTAGCATCCATAACTCTTTAAAAATTCCATACCAAGCGTGGGGACAAAATCCCTTTGGTACATTAAACATCTCATCGACCATGAAAACTTGATTTTCTTCTACAAATCCACACTTTGGAATTGGCTCTCCTGATTCTCGAATAAAATCTTCTCCAATCACATCCTTTGGTTCAAATACTTTAACAACAGTAATCCGATAACTTGTCATAAAGCTTCTACTCCTAATTGATTCCAAGACTTATATGCTTTTATGACATTAGAACAATTGGTTAATATATTCATCTAATTTGGCAATTCTAAATTTTTATCCATTACCTTTAGTAAAGCAATTTTATTTTTTGAATTAATCTCCAATCCTCTCTAACTTATCCTGAGAAAGTTGAGATATTCAGGCCTCAATCCAACCTTTTTCAACATTTTAGATTGACCCGTTGGAGATTAAAAAGTAATATATTCAGCAGTAGTGTCAATAATTTTGAAAAAGACGACATTTGAATTATAAGATATGAATTTAACATATGATAATGAACGCGGGTAACTTATCTGGAGAATTTATTTAGTAATGTTCTTATTCTACGAATCAATCGATTTTATTAAGATAAACCTTCTTTTATGAGGGGAATAAAAATTAACTCTAGAAGTATTAGAATTATCACTTGTGCTTTAATTTTTATATTACTCTTAACATTTCAAGCTTCTTCTTCTGAATCCCCCGAATTAGTCATTGAAGTTGGAGATATATATGAATTCCAGATCACAGATCTCGAACTTCTGTTAGAGATCAATGGGACAGACTTTATGGATGAAGCTAATGATCTCAGCCTTCGTAATATGTTTGGCCTTACCAGCACTGCAACACAGGGAGATATAATTAAAATCGATGTGAAAGTTATTCAAAAAGATAACGAGAGTGACTTTTTCAGTTCACTTTTCGGGCCAGTATATTCAGTCAATGTTTCTCAAACAATCTGCAATGACACCAGGGAACTGAGTACAAAGACCGATTTCTGGGTACTCCACTATTTTGCGCTGGCATTGGTGTCAAGTCTCGGCTTCGATATTGCAACTCCTGAATCTATTGGTTTTTCCGCTCTGGATCCACCAAGTAATGATGAAGAATCTTTCGGACCTCCAGTATTTGTTGGTACCAACCACACATTCTTCTCAGAAATGGTAAATGAGTCCACAGGAGATTATCCAATCACGAACACTTCAATCTCTGATAATATAACCAGTATAAGGTACATAGATGCTGAAGCTACTATTATTGGAAACATTTTTTCTATGTTTTATCGGTTTAATGGGACGAAAGAAACAACTACATCAGATGGATATTGGAAACATACTTCTATCACTGTTTTCAATATTGTTGCAGATTTAACACTTAACAAATTAACTAGATTTTACTATTCCCTATT
>JBHLPG010000018.1:0-29953 GCA_048939725.1 Promethearchaeota archaeon
GCATACATGGCAAAAGGTGTTGGGTTCCTAGCTCGGGGATTATATTGGGCAGCTGATAAAGGGGCAAATATGTCTCCCCTTCATAATAAATTCCCAATATCCATTTATCAAGAAGCAGCAGAAGAAGCAAACTCGCTGACTGCTGAAAAAAAAGTTTTAGTGATTTAACTGTGGGATTACCATGAATAACGCATTTGGGGCAAGTTTAATTGCATACTGGCAAGGAAATTCAGAAGCAACACATATTATTGAACGTGATGATGGTTACAAAGAAGAGATTGCCGTTGAATATCTTTTTCGAGAATCATCTGAATGGGAGAAGGAGGAACTTCAATCACTTAGTAAGATTCCTCCAAATTCCACTATACTTGATGTTGGGTGTGGTGTTGGAAGAATTGCAATCTATTTACAGAATAAAGGCCACAAAGTGGTAGGTTTTGATTCATGTCCAGAAGCACTTGAAATAGCAGAAGCTCGAGGATTACAATCAACCATTTTAGGGAATATTTGCGAACTTGAGAATCCTCCATTGTTTAACACTTTTGATGCAATATTAATGATGGGTAATAACTTTGGTATATGTGGAGATATTCCCAAAACAAAAAACCTAATTAAAAGATTCGAGTCGTTTCTTTCACCAAACGGGCAGTTAATTTTCTCTTGTCGAGATCCCCTCAACACTATGAAACCTGAACATCTTGCATATCACGATCAAAATCGTAAAAAAGGTAGACCACCAGGCCTCGTCAAAATTAGAATATGTTTCCAAAACTTCAAGGATGAATGGTGGGATCTTCTATTTGCAGACGTTCCAACTGTTAAAGAAATTCTGATTAGCACAGGATATACAGAAATAGCTATCTATCAAGACCCCTCTTCTCCAGTATTCTATGTGATCGCGCACCAATCATAAATGCAATATTTGACTGATCTTTTTTCATATAAAAATAACTGTACCACCTCTTAAAATTTATTTTTTGGTACATAGAAACAGCATTTCGATTTTCTCTCACAACCTGGAGAAATACATGAGTACAACCATACTTCTTTGCCCATTTAAATGTCATATTAAGAAGAGAAGATGCAATCCCTTGTCTACGATGAGCTGGATCAACTATAAGATCCATGATACCCAAATAATGACGTTCCAAAACTCCTAAGACTATTCCAACGATTTCATTTCCTGTTATGGCAGGAAAATATTGTTTTCGGGGTAGGATTATCCGATCCATTATTTTAAGAATTCCCCTTTGTTCTTCCTTAGATCTATTGGTTGCCAATCTAACAAAGGTTTCAGACCATTTCTGTTCAAGAAATCACCCCATCACGAGTTAGCACAACGATCAACCAAGAAAGGGAGAATGGGATTATAGGTAAAAGGAGAGTAATTTCATTACCCCCTCAATAAGAAAACCAACAGTACCTAATGTGATACACCCCTTCAACAGTTTCTTAGAGGGGGTTGAATTTTTAATTATTTCTTCATCGGATTTATTGAAGCATAAATAAACGCAATAAAAAATGATTAAATCAATGATGAGAATTATCAGAATGAATAATGGGTTTGTGTAATATCCCCAAACAAATATTGGCAACGGATCTAGAATTACAAGCAAGAATAGAATAAAAAAACCAAGATTTCGAGCAGGTTTCACTCCGTATTTGAGAGCTATGGATTGGACATCTTTCAATTGATCACCATGGACATCTTCAATATCTTTGATAACCTCTCGACCAACTATTATTAAAAAAGAAAATATGGCTGGAAATATCATGGTCTCATAACTCCTCGTTAGAAATCCACCATAAATAAATGGAATAGCAACAAGAACACCAATCATGACGTTTCCTGTGAATCCAGAGCGTTTAAAGTAGATAGCATAAAGATATAAGAGAATTCCTCCTATTAGAGCTATAACGGAGGCTTGAAGATTAATTAATAAATCCACGTAGATGTTAAGAAGAGGAATAAAAACACCAGTCACGAAGAGAAGAATTGAAAATCGTTTTGCTTGACTTTCTGTCATTAAACCTGAAGGGAGAGGACGATGGGGAGCATTTATCCTATCAATCTCAATATCAAATACATCGTTTATTGCATACCCCCCAATAGCAATTATAGAGGTCGCAAAATATCCTAGTATAATCCCAACAAGTTGACTTTGATCTAATGGCAGCTGATTTTCATTAATTGCTGCAATAGCACCTATAACTACAGCAAAACCTGATAAGAAAGAATTCAAAGGCCGACTTATCAGGATTAGAGCTAATAAGGGGCGTGGAGTCTTCCAAATCTTGCCCGTCTTATTCATTTGTTACAGCTCTAATTTTCTCTATGACTTTCATGAATTCTCTCTTACCTTATTTTAATCTTGTGTACCGTTCTTAAAGACTTACCCAAATAGGACAGCTAGGAACAATTGTCACAAGCAATCTCTTGGAGCTGTTCTTCCTGATTCAGCGACGTCCTTCTTGTCTATAAATGTCCAGATTGGTCAATCTATCTAACATCAGTTGTCACCCTTATTGAAAAGTCTTCTTTGTTAATAATGATAGAAATAACGAAAAAATAACTTTCAAGAACTTTGGTAATTAATTGAATTAAAAAAAATAAGCAAATTGGACAAAAAAAAGGAGGGTAAAGGTTGGAGAGTGGACTAATCACTCTTCTTGTTTCTTCTTTTTAATTGGTATAGGTTTTATCCCATAAGTTCCTACAGGTGGAAGCCCACCACCAGAACCTCCTTCTCCACTAACTCCTGAAAACCCTGCGATCGGGATGTTCGCTGGAATTAACATTATGGTCGCTCCTCCTTCTGTAGCAGCTTCAAAGAGGAGGTTTATCCATCGAAGCTCCATCGCAACAGGATTATCTATGTATTGATTAGCTGCTTCGATCATTCCTTTCGCTGCTTCTTTTTCTGCCTGTGAGAGAGTGATACGAGCGCGTCGCTCTCGTTCAGCTTCCGCTTGACGTGAGATCGCCTCTTGTAATCTACCTGGAACCACAACATCACGAATTTCAACTGACATTATCTTAATTCCCCAATTTTCTGTTTTTTCATCCACTAGTTCCTGCATATGATGAGCAATCTTCTCTCGTTCTGCAAGTAACTCATCTAATTCCACTTGACCTGTTACTTCTCGTAATGTTGTTTGAGCTACCCATTGGGTTGCTGATTGATATTGCTCTACTTCAAGGATGGTTTTCTCAACATCGATCACTCTGAAGAAAAGAACAGCATCTATTGACACTGGAACATTGTCTCTTGTCAAGCTCTGTTCAGAGCGAAAGGAATAAGTCTGGATTCGAGTAGAAATAATCGAAGGTATTTTATCAATACCTGGTAGTATCCAAATTACACCTGGTCCTTTAAGCCCTAGATAACGGCCGAGTCGCAAAACAGGGGCACGCTCCCATTCTTTTATAATCCGTATTCCACTAAGAAAGTAGATTAAAATAAGAATACCAGCAATTATGAATATGAATCCCCAGAAAAACTCAGTTCCTTCAAATTGTCCAAAAAAACTTCCTAAACTCATTATCATCACCTATTATCATATTTTCTGTAGGATTAATAGAAAATATTCAAAATAAGTATGATAAGAAATCTTATTTAACTTAATGGTAGTGGAACTATATATTACCTATCTCTGTTCGGTTTAAAAAAAGATAATTTCAAAAAACAAACCATAATTTTAGATTTACATGCGGAAATTAATACAATGTCTTTTAATCAATTTAGTGTTGAATTTTCAATCATCGGACAGGAGTCTGTAGGCCGCGCAACGTTTATACGGCAATTATCACCACAAACTGTAGCATTAATTCGTTATCGGTTACGAAAACCAATTCAATCTCGTATTGTGGTTCGGAACGGAGAAATCAGTATTCCTTTTAAAATTGGGCGAGCTGTTCCTGAAACACCAAAGAATGAAGTTCAACGGGGTGAGGTAGCTTATTGGCCTCAAAGCCAGACTCTAATTATTTTTATTCAAGATAAGAAAATCAACTATCCTGTGAACATTGTTGGAACAGTTGATTCTAGTAATTTAAAATTCTTTGATCAACTCAACATTGGAAAATCTATTAGACTCGAAATGATTAAGCCAGCAATTGATGAAGAAGATTACATATGAACTGAAGGATTATTGTCCAAAAAACAGTCGTTCTGCAAGTCGGATGGGTAACCCCACTTTCTGGATTTCTCGAGCTATTTCGCGAATGTCATACTCTACCCGAATCCAATCTAGACGCATTGCAGAGTCAGGATCGATTTCTATAATCCCAACAGAGGCCCGTGGATCATTATCTCGTGGTTGTCCGACAGAACCAGGATTAAAGATAACTTTACCACTTGTTTTACTCTGATATATAAAGGGGATATGAGTGTGACCCACAACGAGTACATGATTATCTCCGATCATATCCAATAACTCATCTTTACGCTCTCTTGAGTCTTCTGGGTAAATATAATCGGCTAGATAATCTTTAGGGGACGCGTGAGTGAAATATAGCTTTACTCCACGCTCTTCAACTTCAACAAACTCATTTTTCGCTAGAATAGATAAAAAAGTCTTATTATAAGTAGATAACTGATCAAAAGTCCAATGGACAGCTTCTACCGCCCATTTTTTGAATCCATCAGCATTTCCTGTCGCACACGCAACATCATGATTGCCGATGACAGTAAGAGCAAAAGATTCAGCAATTTTACATAATTCATTTGGATATGGGCCGTATCCTACAATGTCCCCCAAACAAATGACATAATCGATATTTTTCCCGTAGAGCTCATTGATTTTATCGTGAACGGCATAATAAGCAGGGAGATTACTATGAAGATCAGCGAGTATTAAAATTCGTAGAGAACGAGTTCCCATATAACACCAACATATAGTTAATGTATCTATTGGGATGAGGCTTTTTAATCCTATTCTTAAGACATTTTTCTCTTTCGAGTAAAAAAGAAAAGGAAAAGGTTAATCACTCTGCAGTTAAGATGTAAATCTCAACTTCTTTTTCTGTCAGAGGTTCCTTTTTCCCTAATGCAGAGGTTAAAATCTCTAAAACGAGCTTTTTAGCGGCTTCTACTTCAAGTCCTGTTTTATATTGCTTCCGTAAAGCATCAATAACCCTTTCATTACCGCTTCCAGCAGCATAAGCATTTACGGCGAAGAATGAACCACCATTATCAACAAAGAAGAGTTGTGATTCCTTATCCACGGGACTAAACCCAGCAAGGATTAAAGCTGTTCCAAAAGGCCTTAATCCACCCTGAATTGTATGTCGAGCCATTAGATCACCTAAACGTGAAGCTAATGCCCGCACGGAGATCTTTTCGCCATATATCAATCTATGTTGCTGAGCTACAAGACGAGATTGTCCAATAAGAAGATTTGAATCAGTAGATAACCCTGAAGCTACAGCAAATAGGTTTTGATCAATTTCTTGGATCTTATCTGGTCTAACAACAAGAGGGTCGAAAAGCGTCTCTCCAGCTAGTAAAATAGTTTTACCATCAATAATCATACCTATAGCAGCAGCTCCTCTTTCTGAGGCTTTACGAGCATAAGATAGTTGAACAAGCTCACCATCTGGAGACCAAATAGCGGCGCTTTTATCATAAGGAACACGAGAATCGTACACTTGATTCACCTCACAAGTCGATGTGGATTTCTTCAGCGACATCCTCTTTTGTGCTGAAAATCAATCCATCAATGCCGTTTCCTGTTGCTACATCTCTACCAATTGCTGTCTTTAACGCAGTAATTGCGAGTTCTTTTGCCTTAGCCTTTGTTAAATCAGGTTTCCATGATGATTCAAGAACACCCATAGCCAGAAGAGTTCCAGATCCAATTGCAATGTAATCTTCTTCTGAAAGAGACCCACTTGGATCAAGAACATACACGTGAGCTCCACGTCGATCTACTCCTCCAACTAGAAGTTGAACCCACCAAGGTTGATACCGGCGGAATCCACCATGAATAATAGTAGCTAAAAGGCTTCCAGCGACCTTAATACTGGGACGGAAACCATTTTCTAATTCATAGAGTCGTAATTCACTCTTCATTACATCAATAAGTGTTTGAGCGTCTGAAACTAAGCCAGCAATTCCCATACCAGTATAAGCGTTCAATTTATGTACTTTCTTTGCATGTTTGCTGGCAACGAAGGTTCCCGCTGATGCTCGTCTATCTGCAACTATAATCATACCGTCTGCAAATTTTATAGCGAGACCTGTTGTACCTGTTAAAAGATTTTGTGGCATCTGATTAGGATTGCCAACATTTTGCATTGGATAAGTTGGAAAATTCATGGTTAATTTCTCCTTACTTTGCAGTTTTAATTTTTCTAATTTTTATTTACTGATAGCACATCTTTCTATATTTACTGATAATAAATATATTATTTTAGACGAATATATAATGCAAAGCTTTTCTTAACTTATTTGAGCTTATTTGCAAATAATAATATATTGACTGGCTTTCAAATGCTGGACTCAACCAAACCAATGCCATCCATCGAGAGCAACAATATGGGTAAATAACCAGCATCATTCTAATAGACTTGAAATTTTACTGTTTAACGTTAGAATTCAGTGAGGAACCTTCGGTCAAGACTCTTGTATACTTCTAGAAGTCGAGTGCCAACGCTGGTTTTGTGGGTTGAGCCCTCGGAGCTCTGTTTAATGGGTCATCGAATTCATCGCTTTCAACTATATAAGCGGAGACTGGACATTTGAAGACGGTTTCCATATATTTTGTATATCCTTCAACCGCTTCATGTTCTTTGTGAGAACCTAAAAATTCCTGTCGAAATACTTTCGCGTCTCCACGAATACGTTGCATTTCTTTGGCTATTATTTTCATCCTAGAGGAGAATTCTGGCATTGTTTTCAATTGTCCCATGATTTTTCCCATGTTAAACGCACCCTCACTTACAATATCTCGGACTGATGAATACAATTCATGCTTCCATTCAGGTGCAATGAAGATAGATATGTTAGTTGGCGCAGAGCGTTTCAGATCGATAATGGATTGGATATCATCGATTAGATTATTAATGAAAACCATCTGTTGATTTAATATAACCCCTTCAGCTGGTACTTCAATAGAGGGTATCAACCGCAGAGAACAGAATTCAGAGTTACCCATACGCTCATTTAACTCCTCACAAATATGAGGTATCACAGGACTTAGGATAATGATCCAAGGATCCAAAATTAACCTTAAAGCGCTATTTCTTTCCTGTCCAGGAATTCCAACCGATGTTTTTTGGTAAAACTCAACATCTCGCAACATTAGATGAAATCCATGTGAAACATAATCACGACCATCAAATGCTCCGATCTGTTCAATAGCATCCCGTAGATGTTGATGACATGTTGATATAAACGCACGGGTCATGAATGATGCAGTTTCCAGGTTCAACGGTTCAGTTGGTGGAACATCAATGATCAAGTTTGTAACTTTCCAAAACTTTCGAATTCTAGAGACAAGGGTTGTTACACCCTCTTCTGTCCAGTTTAGGACAGTATCAGCAGACCCAGCGGAGACTAAATATAGACGAGTAACATCAACGGAATACTTTTTCGGTAAGTGAGCAATTGGAATAACGTTTCCAGCCGACTTAGACATCTTTTTTCCCTCTCGAATTAACATCTCGTTCAGCGAGAAGGTCTTCAACCAATGTTTCTCTGGAAAAATTGCTGCATGATGGAATATCGCAAACGATAGATGGTTGCTTATATGACCAATAGCTGTATGTCGTAGGTCATTTGGATACCAATATTCAAATTCCTCTCGCATACTATCTAGGAGTACTGAATCTATTTTTGTTTCTTTTGCTATTTCCTTGCTTTTACCTTTACCTAGAAAGATGTAGTCAAATACAGCAGGGATTAACTGGTCAGAAGTAATTTTATTTTTATGAATTTGCTCGATTATAGTATAGAAAGCCATGTAGATTACACTATCAGATAACGATTCAATGATCCATCCTTGTCCTTTGGTTAGAGGAAATTCAGTTCCTAAACCTCGTTTCCGAACACAAGGGCGACGATCCAACCATTCAAAAGTACTTTCAAACGATCGGCGATATTTTTCAGGCACGATTGTCATTTGGTTTAGAGCCCGCCATGCTGTTGCTTTCCATTCTTTATCTCCGAAGTTTAAGAAATATTGATCTGGAATTACAGCAACGATTATTTCACCACCGCAACGACAAACTGCTTTTCGAGATGCTTCATAGAATGGACTGGCTCGCCCTTCAGCTTTCAAAGTATGAGCTACCTCGTCTTTAGCTACTTCAACCTTCAAGCCTTCGAATTCTTCAGTATTATCCATCATGACTCCATTATAGAATTCTGTAGAGTAGATCTCTTGAGTAGCTGCTTCTAACTTGTCAAAATCATTCTGATCTGTAACACCCATTTTTTCAACAATTTCCACTGCAGGAAATTCTCCATAAGCATCTAAAGAAATTAGAGCGATCGGTTTCAATTGTTGAACTTTTGCTGCCAATCCTTCATATGGATCAAGAGGAGAAGGATCTCTCTGTAGATCTCTCAATGCAATGTAATCATATGGTGCATGAGCAGGTACAGAATAAACCACCCCAGATGCATGATCAGGATCAACGAATGTTGCTGGCAGTATTGGTAGAGGACGGTCAGTAACCCGAGGGGCAAAAGCATCTTTGCCTATCAATTCAGATCCAGGAAATTCGTCCATTACTTCAATCTTGTGGTTTTGTAACTGGAGCTTGGTTGTCGCTTCAGATGAAACAATCCATTTCTCTCCATCTATTTTTATTCTTTTATAGATGGCTGTTGGATGAACCCAGATATTTGTAGCTCCATATATGGTTTCGGGGCGGAATGTGGCTGCAACTAAATACTCGTCTCCTAATGCAAACTTTAAACCCACAAATTCTTGAACTTCTACTTTATCAATATCCGCGTCTTTGATGTCGTCTTCACCAACCGCATTTTGGTCATTCACACACCAAAGAATAGGGTATTCACCTTTTACAATCAGGTTTTTAGCGATAATGTGACTGTATTGCCATTCAATGAATTTATTGTATTCAGGATCGCCAGTTGTGAATTGACGGTGTGTATCTAAACTTAAACCCATGGCTTTAAAATCTGAAATCATATGTTTTGAAAAATACATTGCAACATTCATGGGTTCAGTAAACGATTGAACGATTTCAGAGACTTTTGTCTTGTCAGATTCATAGATTTTAACGAATTCAGTATATTTTTCAACCTCTTTTTTGTCTCCAGCTTTAATCTTCGCTGAGACAGACAGAACAGGGGTTCCAGTGATATGGAATGCCATTGGCCACAATGTATTGAATCCTTGTTGCCGCTTATATCGGGCAAATAGATCGCCCAGCGTGTAGGTTCGTGTATGGCCAACATGGAGAGCTCCAGTAGCATAAGGATAAGCCACAGTAACAAAATACTTTGGTTTTGAATGATCTACGATTGCTTTGAAAATATCCTCCTCTTCCCAACGTTTTTGCCACTTCTGTTCAATAGATCTCATTGCTTCAAAGAACTTTTCGACCGTTTGTTGTTGTTCACTCATTGGATTTCACCACATCTATCAATTATTCTCATTTTATAGAAATCTCCGCGATGGAAAAAAGTGTTTCTTCCCTTGAAACGAGAAAAACAGACAAATTTTTTTTCTGAGGTTGACTGAATACGCTCTCTAAAAATCTGAAAATATCTAATATGGGAGAACGTAATTCCTCATTATAATTACCTCATCCCTGCCCCTATTTAATGGTACTTATAAACATTTGGAATATGACATGACTTACAAGAGTGAGATTCATCGAGAGATGAAATCGTACTCCCGTGAAACTCTCTTAATTCGCCATTACTACTGTTGAATCACTGAGTTTAGCGACAATGCTGTAATCTAAGAGATATTGTTGAAGAATATGTAGAAATTTGTTGATTTCTGTTCTCGTAACATTATAAGCAGTTATGTGAATTTTAGACGCTGTAAAACCTGAAACAAGAATCTTGGAATGATCATCAGCATGAATCCATTCTAATCTTCCCTCTCCATCAGAATAATAATGTCCAATAAAACGAAAAGCTCCAAAATATTTCCCAGCCAGCTTACTGATAATACTTTTTACTGGGAAATCTCGGCTGGCTGTTATTGTAAACTCTTGTTTGGTTTCCGAATTTAAATTAGAATAATTGAGGAATAATGATTGTTTGTGATAATAATCACGAATCATATCATAAGAATTCCTATCTAACCCATATCCTCCATCAGAATTACGCTCAATCAATTGATCCTCTTGCAATCTTTCTAGAGCACGCGAAAGTTTTTGTTGGTGGACATCCTTAAGAATCCGTCGAAGTCCATTAAAACGAAATGAATAATTTTTTTCACGTGATGATAATTCAGAGAGGACATGTTCTTCAAGTCTCGATAAGTATTGAGGAATAAATTCGTCCTCTTCTTGATTCATAGTATCCATTAGTCCAACGCTTCCTTTAAGATTATTTTTTCCTGAAATTTAAAAAGGTAAAGAAAATGGTAGACCCTTTTTTACTTGTTCTGATTGGGTCATCCTAGTCAATCTTTACCCTAAATTTTTGTGACGAATTCTTAATCTTCTTGCCACGAATCTCAAGAACTCCATTATTAACTGTGCTTTTTATGCTCTTCACTTCTATTTTCGAAGGGAGTTTAATAGTCTCATTTAATTCCCTGCTTTCAGAAGTACCTGTGAGTGTGATTTCTGAACCATCTTCATCGATATCGATTACTAAAGTTTCTTTAGTAAATCCTGGTACTTCAACAACAACTTTTAGGTGGTTGTCTTCATCAATAAAATCGAT
Organism: Promethearchaeota archaeon; assembly: GCA_048939725.1. GTDB lineage: Archaea > Asgardarchaeota > Heimdallarchaeia > Hodarchaeales > Hodarchaeaceae > Hodarchaeum. The sequence goes on from JBHLPG010000018.1 coordinate 10,881, forward strand.
ATACCGCTCTGATGTCGTAGTTGAGGTAGCGGGAAGTCGAGGTTCGGATATACTTCTCAATGGTATTTCCAGTTCAGGAAGCCCTTGTTTACGACGATAATCATTTAAATTTCCCCATTGACGTACTTCAGGTTGATATTTAGTATCAGGTCCAATACGAACTGAATACCCATAAGTAATAGGCCCATTCTCTGAAAATTCAGAAGAACCAGAACGCATGAGAGTACTTAACTCTTCTTCAAACGAACGGAATATATCATTAAAATTAAAGTTCCAGAAGTTGTCAAACTTTCTTTTTTTATTATCCATGTTATTCACCTGTTTTTTTCAGTCATATGATTAAATTCACATTGTGTTTATAAATATTTTGATATGGGATCAGATATATTTCTTCCATTTTGCAGCTGTTATATAACCACTAAACCCCACATTGTCAAAATCAATATTCGTGAATAAAAAATTGTAAATGACAGGGTTTTTCGAGTGGGCAGATATTACCTGTTTCTACATCACCCCTGCGCACATCTGGCATGGTGTGACAAATGTGTCAGCATTTATCCTGGAGAATAATCGAATTATTGGTACAGGGCCTTACGCAATGGCATCTCACGTACATGGCGAATATGTCCGCCTTGAACGGCACGAAGACTGGCGCTGGGATATTCGAGGGACAATTGGGCCTACTAATGGAGATACTTTTCCTATTAATAATCCTGATTCAAAAATGACTTCTTCAGCTATTGGTCCATATGTGATATCAACATGTACTTCTTCTGATTCTAACATTCTTCCTGATCTTGCACCTGTTCTTCAATTTTTAGAATATGGAGCCCTTCTATTCTTTGTAGTGACCCTAATGATTATTCTACGCCGAAAACAGGTGAAATAATCAATATCAGCATTCATGAAATCCGTTTTTCCCTCAAATATTATCATTATAAATAGAATAACAATCTTAACCATAAAGAATAATTATTCCCTTGGAGTAGATTTACCCTTGGTTGACCTTATTGCCGCTTTATTAATGGCTATTTTTCAAGGAATTATTGAATGGCTCCCTATAAGTTCTGAAGGTCAATTATCTTTGCTTTTTGTCAATTTTTACGGTATGAATGAACTCGAAGCAGTCACACTAGCATTATTACTGCATATTGGCACAATGATCTCCGTTTTATGGGTATTTCGGTCAGATTTTAGAGATTTAGTTGATATAAACGCTAAAATAACTGAAGTAACGGTCATTGCCACTTTAGGAACCGCTATAACTGCGATTCCCATCGTACTGATCTTTAAGAACTATTGGAGTACATGGAGTGAAACCCTACCAATTTCTCCTGATATCCTATTCACTTTACTTGTTGGAGTCCTATTAGTCATAACTGGATTCATTCTCGCTAATCAACCAGAACAAGGAATTCGTGAATTGAATTCTATCACTCAGAGAGAAGCATTGTTACTTGGACTAGCTCAAGGAATTGCAGCATTACCAGGGATCAGTCGAAGCGGTATGACAATTACTATTTTGCTTATTATCGGATTAACCCAGCGCGACGCCTTACGGGTCAGCTTTATCGTCTCGGTTCCAGCAGTTTTAGGTGCTACGTTGTTAGAATTTCTTTTAAGCGGCTATAGCATTTATATTGATGCAGTTAGAATTGGAAATATAACATTTCCTTATTTATTACTGAGTTTCACGATTTTATTGACAGCAATAATTGGTGTAGTCACGATGAGAAGTTTACTCAAATTAAGGAACATACCTTTTGATAAATTTTGTGTCTCGTTTGGTTTTGGAACTATTCTTCTGGCTTTGTTACTATTTGTTATTCAGGTTGTGTTTTGAGAATGACTTTAATGCCCACTCATCTGAGTCTAGAGGCTATCTTGTTCTGGACATTCATCCCTGCTTCCGAAAAGGAAAGATTTCATGAGAATAAATTGTTTTTCTGGATAGTAATAGCTTTTACCATCTTCCCAGATCTGGATATTTTCATTGGGATCCATAGAGGAATATTTCATAGTATTATCGTTCCTGTGTTTATGGTGATTCTTGGATCAGTGATCTACTACAATTATCAATACCTAGCTCATCGTTCTTCAGATGAACAACATCTAGAAGCTGATAAACGGAGTTTCATTGGACGATGCCTTTTATATGCGGGAATGATATGGCTAATTCATATCCTTCTAGATCTAGAATATCCACTTGCAATTTTTTACCCTCTATCTGATCGTACCTACCAGTTTAATTTTGAGATTCTCTTTGATGTAATGCCTTGGTTTATCTTACCAGCTACTATTGCTGGCATAGGTTTCGATATCTCTAGTGTCTCGTATTTACGAGGTTTAACAACATATTTTGTCAATTTACCCCCAGCAATTCGGGAAGAAATTTATGGTCATGAACCCATTGCCTTTAGTATTGACGATTTTTTTGTTCATGTGATTCTATTTGTAATCTTTCTCATGTACGTAGCTCGACCAATGGTACCAAGTATTAATATTAACCAAGTGTCCGAATGGCGAGGAAAAATTCGATTTGATGGACCTATTATGGGTTTTGGGGTAGTATTACTAGTCATAGGTTTTGTACTAGGACCGATGATAGGTACCCACACAATTGACTCTGAATCAATTCGTAGCTCTTTTCAGGTCTCTCCAACTGTTTTCTCGCCAACAGTTGCTATCAGATTTGAGACAACGAATTATCTTTTGCAACTTAATACTATATTCTCTTTAAAGGCTAAATTAACAACAACTTCTGATAAGAATCCATTTGATCAAATATTATTATTAACAACACCAGAAAATTATAGTACCTTCTCCAGTGGTGTTTCAAAATTGTTTAAACAGTATCCATTTAATACTAGTGAAAATATCATTGCTTTTGAAACAAATTATAGCATTTTATTAAACGAACTTATTACATACCCTCTAGCTATGAATTTAACAAATTTTAATGAAACTAGTTTAGAAACTCAATTGAATAGTGGTTCTTTTACAATAGTAGGCGTTTTAGAGCGATGGAATTCAACGCAGGTGCTAAATGGAAGTCACTTACTTGAGAACACTAGACTGGAGCTAGTAATAACGTCAAGTCGTTTCACTCTTCTGACCTTTGGTTTGGTATCAATGATAGCAGGAATAGCTGTCACTATTCTTTCAGTTAGGGTTAAAAAGAATCAGTAATGAGAAGTGATTAAATCTCTTCTCCTTTCATAATCTAGGAAAACAATATAATTTAAAGCATAATTTTACGATTCTTATCCATAGAAAATTTTTAGGCTTTCTATTAGAAACTTGCTCCTAGCTTTCGCGTTACGGGCCAAATGTAAGTTTCTTGTTCTCGAAAATCTTAAAGGATTTTTCTCTCCAAAAGGCGGGAAAACCCTATCAAGGCATTTAAATAATTGGTTTCGTGGACGTATTCCTGAAATACTTGCATATAAATGTAGTCAAAATAACTTGGCAATTCTTCTTGTTAATCCATGGGGCACATCTAGTTTCTGTCCTCGAAGTGGTAAGAAAGGAAAGAGGGTTCGTTCTCCCAACGACTTAAGTGAAATTTCTATTGGTAGGGCTTTTTTTATCCGAGTTGTAGTTTTAATGCTGACAAGACTATGTTGCTGCTTTGAACATATATCGAGTCTCACAAATCCCACAAAAAAATATGCAAAGAAAAATCAAGCCTTACGAACAGCTATGCCTATTCTCTACCAGAGGATAGGAACCCCGCTTGACCGTCCTAGCGGGAATCTTGTTATAAGTCCATCTTCATCAGGTGTAGTTATAACTGAAGGATGTTTAGTTTAGCATCTATGAATAAAGGAATGGTTAAAAAGATGAAGTGATTTGATAATTCAGTCCATTAAACCTGTAATAGATTCCTTTAACCTTCGATCTAATTGTTTCTAACCAAACTTTTAGACACCTAAGAGTAACCTAATTAAGATATATCAACTAGGAGATACAAAATATGCCTTCATACCGATGTCAAAATTGTGGGAATGTTGTTTCACCAATCCCTAAGCATTGTGACAAAGAAATGGTAATAGGGGAAGTGGAAGGAATTCCAAGCTTTATATGTGCTGTCGGGGGAGAAAAATGCCACCATGAACCGCTTCCAAAATGCTGTACTATGCCTGGTTATACTAGATGGATTTAAAAAGGCAAATCTTCCATTTTCTAACGATAACTGAGAAAATGATATAATTTCGGGAGGAAATTTCGAATTATAGAGTACATAGTTTTATTAAGGCCTTCGTCTCAGGTTTACTCAGAATCAGATATGGCAGAAAAAAGAAAATATGAAATTAGAATAAGTGAACCAGCCATTGACGAGGATTCTTCTGAAATCTTAGTGAAAGATAATAAAACAAAATCACGTAACATCAACAAGATCAAAAAACGAAATAACAATTTTTCTGAGAATATTTTCTTCTATTCGTATCCTTTTCCTATCAGATATATTAGAAAGCCAATTCTATCAGAGAAAAACCAAAAAGCATAATCCAACCATCTTCAAGGCACTAATAACATTCAATTATTGACCTTTCTTGCAGTTTTTCTCTATAAATTCTTTGTACCCAACTCTAACTCAATGATTCAAGTAATAATCCAATTTAAAAAACGTAAAAAGGGAAATACCAATGAAACTTTCCAAGGAACAGCACAATGCACCACTTTGTTGATATCCCCTGCTTTTAATCGATTCATGTACCACTGAATCCGTGAATCTTTCCCTAATGAGATTTTATCAAAAAATTGACGTAATTTGTAAGCCTTTAACAACACTTTTAGCATATTTTCATGCCATCTGGCTTGATATTCTGCAAGTGAGCAGGATCCGTCAAGATAATCAATGATGGATTCAGCTGCAATTGAACCTGCAACCATGGATGGTGGGATGCCCCCGCCAACACTCGATACTATTTGGCACGCTGCATCACCAACCAACAAGGTTCGTGATTTCAGATTTACCGTATTTTGAAATGGAAGCCCTACAGGGACGACTCCAGCAATAGTTTGATCAATTTGAGCTCCTTTAAGGATTTGAGCTGCAGTAGGATGCTTCTTAATCAGATTAGACAGAGCTTTTGACACATTCATTTCATTCTTCAACATTGGAACACGTACGCCAACCCCGACATTAGCAGCCTCTTTTCCTTTGGGAATGATCCAAGAATAGGCACCTGGCGCATATTTATCTCCAAAAAACATTTGTACATCAGTTGGATCAAAATCTGTACCAATATTTAGCATTGAATGCTGTTTTACGATGACATAATCCTTATCGGGCCTTTGTTCGTGTAATCCATTCCAACGAGCAATTTTTGAATTTACTCCATCTGCTCCTACAGTAACCTTGGGTGTGATTTGTATTGCCTTTTGATCCATTTGTTTGATTTTTACTTTGGAGTTTTCCATACTAATAGCACAAGCTGATGTCCAAACTTCAGCTCCCTTTCTTTTCCCCTCCTCAATCAGGTGAGTAATCCATTTTTTACGGTGAAGGGTATATCCTTGAAAAGGAGTTTGAATCATCTTACCTTGAGGGGAAATGAAGGAAATTCTTTCTGTTCGAGTACTAATAAACTGTTCATCAAAAGTGAAAAATTCACGAGAGTTCGGAACATCAGGCATTAAAATAGCCATTTCTTCTGGAGAAGGCATGAACTCCCCACATTGAACTGGAAACCCTGGAGTCGGTCTATGATCGATTGCTAAAATTGATAATTCAGAACCCGAAATTTGTGCTAATTTTGACAGTGTTGTTGCACCTGCAGGCCCTAAACCAATAATGAGAACGTCTACATCCATAAAATGTCTACTCTACGCGTAAGATTAAGTGGAATGGAGGGAGCTCTATTCATGTCCCTAATAAATTTTGAGCTGCAGAAAGGGCGAAATCTAGGAAAGGGCCAGGAAGAAGACCAATAATTATTATTAGAAGAACTGAAAGCCCGATAGTCAGTTGATACGATAATGGAATTGGAAACGGAGCAATCCTTTCAACTGGAACAACGGAAACATCGTCTCGTTCTTCTATGGGAGTATCGACTATCATTAGTTTGATCACCCGAAGATAGTAGAAAATTGAGATTGCGCTATTGATTATACCTATTACAGCTAACCAAATTAGATTCGCATAGATTGCTGCAAACAATAATAGCACTTTGGACACGAATCCTGCCAATGGCGGGATACCTAACAGGCTAAGTAACGCAATTGTTAAACCGAAGGTTAACCATGGGTGCTTTTTTCGTAAACCGACATAATCCTCGATCTTCTCACTATGAATGGAAAATGCAACTACGATCACAATTGTGAATGCAACTATTTTCATGATCGCGTGAGTAAGAATGTGCATCTCAGCGGCAGCGATAGAGAATTCTGCAACTGAAAAATCCAAGTTTTCAATCGTTAACGAAATTGGAGTGCTGGCTACAGCAGCTAATGCAATGAGAATGTACCCTGCATGAGCAATGCTTGAGTATGCCAACATCCGCTTAATATTCTCTTGAACTAAAGCTACAACATTTCCTAAAGTCATAGTGAAGACTGCTAAGATGGCAAAAAGGTAACCCCAGATCACATCGATTTCGGTCAAACCAGCAACTATAACTCTAAAGATAGCAACAAAACCCATTGATTTTGACCCTGCAGCTAAAAAGGCTGTAATTGTTGTCGGAGTTCCCTGATATACGTCTACAGCCCATGCATGGAATGGAACAGCAGCAATCTTGTATCCGAAACCAACTAATAAGAACATTAATGCAAGAAGATGGAGTGGAGAATAATTTAATGGTTCTGCAAATGATATGATAACACTATCAATGTTTGTTGTCCCAACAATGCCATAAACTAATGAGATGCCAAAGAGTATGAAGGCTGAAGACATAGCACCAATTAGGAAGAATTTTAACGCACCTTCACTAGTTTCTACTCTAGTCTTTTGATATGCCGCAAGAGCATAGGTAGGAACACTTCCCAATTCCCAAGCCACAAACAGTACTAATAAATCATTTGCTGCTGCAACTAACATCATTCCAATTGTTGAAAAGATTAACAAGACATAATAGATGCCAATAGTTCGTTCAGAACTTATGAAATCGATACTTGAGGTAGTGACAAACAGGAGAACAATAAGAAATATCATTGCAAAGAAACGATAGAAATTATCAATGACAAAGAGACCTGAAGTGCTAGTTACATCTAATATGTTCGCTGGATTCCCAAATAGATGAACAACATCTGAATTTATCCCAAGAATTACAATATACAGGGAAATCAGACAGCCTAGAATCGAAACAATGCCAAATGCCCTTCGATCTAAGTCAAAGGCTTCAAGGATAAGACAGAGTAGGAATGCAGCAAGGAGGATAATAAAGGGAAGTAAAATCATCCAGATGTCGCTCATCGCTTCTTTTCACCTGTAAGGTATTAAAATCGTAACCCAAAGAATGTTGTTGCTGTTTCCATTAGATCTAATATTGGTGCGGGAAATATCCCAAAAATTAGAGTGAAAATACAGAGTAATGCTAAAGTAGCATATTGAGACCAGTGTGATACGTCATGCGCATGCTCTAGTTCTGGATTTACATCTCCAAAAACCGTCCTTTGAAGCATCCATAAATAGTAGGCAGCAGTAAAGATAATTCCAAGAACTCCAATTAATGCTATTCCTGGTCCAGTAAGCATGACATCAATAATGGGTATATTTTGACCACTCCAGTTAAATAGAGCTACAAAAGTTAGTAATTCCGACCAGAACCCTGCTAAGCCTGGTAATCCAGCACTAGCAAAGGATCCAAAAACCAAGACTCCAGCGGTCAATGGCATATTCTTAGCAATTCCTTTCAGTTTGGGAATGTCCCGTGTATGAGCTGAATGGCCTATAGTACCTGCAAGGAAAAACATCAAGGGGGAGATTATTCCATGGGCTATTTGCATGTACATTGCACCAGCTAATCCTATATCTGTTTGGGTTGCTACACCCAATAACACAATACCCATATGACCGACAGACGAGTAAGCTACCAGACTTTTCATATCCACTTGTCTAAGTGCAACCCAAGAACCATATAATAACGAAACCAACCCGATTAGTGCGACCAACCAAGCAAACTCAGTTAACGCTTCTGGTAAGAACCAGCCACCCATTCGTAATAAGCCATAGCCACCCATTTTCAGTAATAACCCTGCTAGTATCATAGATCCTGGGGTTGGAGCTTCTACGTGAGCTAAAGGTAACCAAGTATGAAATGGAACGCTTGGAACTTTTACAATAAATCCAAAAAGCAGTGCAAGAAAGATTAATAGCACAAAGGGCTCTTTTCCAAAGTCTAATGTGGCTAAAATTGCAAACGAAAAAGTTCCCGTTGAACCAAGTATGCTTGCAGATTGTAACCAGATCCCAATGATTCCTAAAAGCATAACCAGCGACGCAACATGCGTATAGATGAAGAAGTAGATCGCGGCATATTCCTTTTTGGGCCCACCCCAGATCCCAATCAGAAAGAACATTGGAACGAGTACTAGCTCCCAGGCAACATAAAAAATAACGAAATCTGTTGCAATAAATGTTCCTAATACACCAGTTTCCAATAACATCAGCATGGAGTAATATGCTGGCTCTCTTTCATGAATATCTTTGAATGAGGCAAGTACAGCGACAAAAAAGATGAAACTACCTAATAAGACTAATGGCATACTTAAACCATCTACCCCTACCGAATAGTTCATTCCTACTGCCTTAATCCATTCAATCTCTTCAACTAGCGCCCAGCCACCTGTTACTAGTCTAGATCGGTCAGCTTGGTACACTGTTGGTAATAAACTATTATTTTCAAACATCATCCATGCTAAAATTGAGAGTAGTAGTACAACACCACTCATTATCAAAGCAAAATACTTTGATAACTCATTACGAGCCCGACCCACTAACCATGTTGGAAGCGCCGCCAATATTGGTAGGAAAAATATTAAGGTTAATACACCTATTCCAATTTCACCAAATTCAAAAAGTGCTACATCGATATTCATTGTCTTCAACCTTCTTTTATTTTATTAGAGGGGTACCACCCCTGCAACAATAATCGCAATTATAATGAGAGGGATCGCTCCCAAGAGAGTATAGAGAGCATATTTTTCGACCAATCCAGTTTGAATTCGACGGAGATATCCCCCTGTTTTCATAACTCCTTTAACTGAATTTCTAATGATTCCATGATCAAATACACGGTCATCTGGAATGAGAGAAGCAAAACTACCAAAGATCAATACAGACATATTTATTTACCTTCTTTCTAACCTTTGAGTTCCACAAAGTCAGTAGCATCTATTGTTCCATGAGTTCTAAAAATAGATAGAATGATTCCCAAACCAACTACCGCCTCAGCTGCGGCCAACGCAATACTAATAATGACTCCCACATGACCTGTAACAAAACTAAGATCATTATATAAAGCAAAAATGGCAAAATTAATATTAGCAGAATTTATCATGATTTCAATTGATATCAACATTCGTACTGCTGATTGAGACTTAACAAATCCTGCGAAACCAATTAAAAACAAAATAAGGGCAATTCCTACAAAAATTCCAGCATTAAGCTCAATCATATGTCTTCTGTCTCCTTTTTTACTAGATAAACACTACCAAGCATTGCTGCAAGTAAAAGGAATCCTAACACTAGTACTGTCCCTCCATGAACCATGAATAACATTTCAGCCATATCTCCTATTAACTCAATTTCACTTGGTTTGTTTGTCAGATCGGGTTTTTGCCAAAAAGTACTACTAACTCGTGAAAGGACAAATAAGGCGATAACAAGTAAAATAAAACTCCCTGCAAAACTTAATCGCCAATCTAATAACTTCAAACCTTTTTGTTCTTCAAACATGGCTTCTTTTCCTGAAAGAGTAATTGCAAAAACAATTAAAATAGTGATTCCTCCAGCATATACAACCATCTGGATAACTAGTAGAAGAGATGACTCAGCATATAACAAAAATATCATAGCAATGCCCAACAGAGTGAATATTAACCACAATACTGCATGGTAGACACTTTTAACCGTCACAGCTAGAAATGCTGAACCTATTGTATATCCAATCAATATGATGAAGAATAATAATTCTAGAGTTTGAAATAACTCAGTAGGAATTAATACCATTTTTAATCATCTACTTCCTTATTCTTAGAAGTTAAAAATTCCTCAATTGTTTTACCATATGTTTCTACATATTCTTGCTGTTGTTTTTCGTGCTTTTTGGGGAAATATAACTTATAAACATCGTATAAATCAAAATAATTGTAGTACAAATCTTCTTTCTTCGAAGAAGCTCCATCGAATCCAGCTGAATGGTGTAAAGCGTCAAATCGACATGCTTCGACACAAAAACCACAATACATACATCGTCCAATGAAGATCTGAGGAGACTCTAGTGGCCGATTTTTCTCCCAATGTGGTGGTTGAGGATCTAGTAGCTTCATTTCTATACATTTATTAGGACAGGATCTTTCACAGGCCTTACATCCAGTGCAATTCATGATGTTTAAGGCTATCAATCCACGAAAATTAGGAGAAATATGTGGAGTGTGCTTGAAAACATCCGAAAACGATAAGTCTCGATCTAAGACTGTTTGACCTTTTTTAGCTAGTTCTTTCGGGAAATAAATTGTATCTTTGTTTCTACGATCACCATCAGGTATTGTAATAGGTTTCCTTTGGAATTGTCGAAAGATATAGCCTAACGGCCGAATAATGAATAGTTTCCTAGTAATAACTCTAAAATTTACCACTTACGGAACCACTCCAAATAATTGGGGATAATTAAGCATGATAAATACAACATAGATAATGTTGAGAATTGATAAAGGAATTAATCCCTTCCATCCAATGTTCAATAACTGGTCTGGCCGTACCCGTGGCAAAGACGCACGTACCCAGATATAAAGGAAGACAAATATCCACAGTTTCACTAAAATTATTATAAATCCAAGAAGATGAATCTGTTCAATTAAACCATTTATAGTTATTGTTTGATCTCCTATTGGAATAGGAATGTTTCCAAGAGGTAAATAAGCTCCTCCCCAAAAGAGAAATACACCAATAAACGCACCAATTAAGAGGATGAAATATTCAGTTGCCATGGACATCATATACCGAAAACCAGTGAGTTCAGTTCTCCATCCCATCACTAATTCAGCTTCAGCTTCAGGAATATCAAAGGGAACTCTTTCTGTTTCTGCTGTTAAGGCAGCCATGAAGACAATAAAGGCTATAGGCATTAGAATAGCAAAAGGGAAAAGCAGAGTAGCTTGCTGTTTAGCAATTTCTATAAGCGAAAAAGAGTTTGTGATTAATACTACTGATGCAATGGAGAGCATCAGTGGAATTTCGTAACTAATCATTTGAACTGCTGACCGAAATCCCCCTATGAGAGAGTACTTATTATTTGAAGACCATCCTGTGATAAGGACACCAACAGGATACAAAGAAAACAAAGCAAAAATAAATAAGAAACCTATAGCAGGATTTGCAATTACTAAGGTCGCACTTAAAGGTAGTAATGCCCCTAGTATGAAGGGGGGAGCTACTACAAAAGCAAAAAATCCAATATTAAAAGGAAATTTATCTGCTTTTTCAGGTACAATATCCTCCTTGGAGAAAAATTTCAAGAATTCGGCAATATTCTGTAATAATCCAAATTTCCATGTTCTACGAAAGAAATGTCCATAGTTGAAATCAATGAAGACTGGCCCTCGTGCTGTCCAAGCCCTTCCTGATGATATTTTTCTTTCTAACCAGATCAACATAATTGTATTTACAATTAAGAACACAAGGATAGTTGTCATCTCCAATGAATCTATAAGAAATGACCTTATTGGGACTACTTGCTCAGGAGGAACGAGAGGTTCAATTAAAAGAGGCACAACTCCTGGCCACCATTCCCAGCCATCAATAAGCCAATCATACAAACCGTAACCCATAATTTTCACCTATCGGTCGATTTCCCCCATGCAAAGGTCCAAACTAGCAACAGTAGGCGCAATATCTGCTACCTTACCCCCTTTAAGAATATAATTGCTAATTGCTAAATTGGAATAAGCAGGAGATTTTATCTTTACACGGTAAGGGACTCTATCGTCATTCCCAATAATGTAAAACCCAGCTTCTCCGCGAGGATCCTCTGTTCGAAAATAAACGTCTCCTTTAGGCAACTTTCGTGGAGGCTTCTGGTAAATTTCTCCTTCTGAAGGCATTTGATCAAGTGCCTGACGAATTATCTTAATTGACTGGAACATCTCCTCCATCCGAATCCTATATCGAGCATAACAATCTCCAGCAGTATACATGGGAATGTCAAATTCAAGTTCATCATAGACCAAGTATGGTTCAATTTTTCGTAAATCTGCTTGTACCCCAGAAGCGCGTAATACAGGACCAGTGGCACCAAGATTTAATGCGTCAGTTTTTGTTATGATTCCTACATTCTCACTCCTGAGCATAAATACTGCTGAATCATCTAGAATAGCCTGATATTCCTTTATTCGTTCTTCAAGATAATATGTGAGATTATAACAATCTTCTTTGAAGCCTTGGGGTAAATCACGACGCAATCCCCCTGCAGTGAAATAGTTATACATCATTCGGGATCCAGTAACGTGTTCTAAAAGATCTAATACATACTCTCTTTCCCGATATGCAATAACTAACATAGTTACCACTCCCACATCAGTTGAATATGCTGAAAGCCAAGTCAAGTGAGAAGCAATCCGCTGAAGTTCTAACATAATAGTACGAACATATTGGGCCCGTCTACTTACTTCAATCCCCATTAACTTCTCTACAGCTAGAGTGTAACTAGCTTCCCAACTCATTGCAGAAACATAACAAAGCCGATTAGTTAAAGGTTGAAGAGTGTTATAAGGACGTGATTCAGCAATTTTTTCAATCATTCGGAACACGTAACCTATTAATACCTCTGCATCAACAACAAGTTCACCTGCGGTCTTTACTTTCAAAGTCCATAGACCATGATTTACTGGGTGTTGGGGGCCCATATGGATATACATTTGTTCACTCATAATTGTCTTCACTCGCATTATTTCGGATGTGGCTTGAAAGAAAACGGTTTTTCAGGCAACTGATAATCACGACGCATAGGATGAAATTCTGAAATGTGTTTATGCTCATAATCATCCCATTCTTCAGGGAGAAGCAGTCGTTTCAAATTTGGGTGATTAATAACGTTAATCCCAAAAAGATCAAATAGTTCTCGTTCGTGCCAATTTGCAGATTCCCATATAGGAGTTATTGTTGGGATCGCTGGATTTTCTCGGTCATTAAGTTTGACATGGACTTGTAGAACTGTTGGATCCCCATCCCATCTATCAATATGATAAACTACCTCAAAATATGTCTCATAATCTACCCCTGAAATTGCTTCTAGCGATGTAAATTTCAATTCTGTTGCAACGAATTGCATTAATTCCATTAAATCTTCTACTAGGATTTGTAACCGAATACGATTGGCTCCAGATAGTTCTGCTATTGATAATTTTGCATCAAATCTTTCTTTCAACCGATGTAAATGATCCTCTTGAATGGACACTATTTTACCTCCTTTAGAAGATTCTTGCCACGTAATCGTAAATCTATCAATGGAGGATCTCGGTCATAAAATTCCCGAGGTTCTTCAAGTAGAGGTTCAGGAATAAAAACTCCATCTGATCTTATTTTTTCTTGGAGACGATGAATACCAGCCCACATAGCTTCTGGACGGGGAGGACAACCAGGAACGTACACATCAACAGGAATCACCTGATCTGCCCCTTCAAGTATGGTAGGTGCCTGCCAAAAAGGTCCTCCAGAAATTGCACATTCCCCAGTTGCTATAACCCATTTAGGAGCTGGCATTTGATCATAGACATCCCGAAGCCGGGGAACGAATTTTATACTAACAGGTCCATTAAGCCATAATACATCACAATGTCTAGGGCTTGCTCGTGCTAAAATCCCGAGTCGTTGAGTATCATACCGACTGGCCATAGTTGCACCCATTTCTATTGCACAACATTTCATTCCTATATAAACAGGATAAATACTGCATCTCTGAGCCCAATTACGAAGCCAATTGATCATAACTGTTACAAAATTACGTGAATGAGTAAGAACGACATTAGGCATTGGTTCATAAATCTCTAATTTTCCTAGTTCCTTACATTCCTTCTTTATTCCCCAGGTTTTTTGTCGCGATGTACGGAAATATGACTTTAGTTGATCCATTTTCGACATAATTCTTACACCCATTTCATTGTTCCTTTTTTAATCCAGAAGAACAATCCGATTAAAATAAATGAGGCGAACGCGCTCATAACAAGTATAATAGTGAGTTTTTCTTCAATGATTTGGAAAGCATAGGCCCAGAGGAGAAAGAAAATAGTCAAAATATCAAAAATCACAAATACAATAGCAAATGCAAAGAATTGTACATTATATCTAACTTGAGCATCTCCTATTGGCTTTTCTCCACATTCATAAGTCGCTGTTGCTGCTTTCAAACGTGGAATATTAGGTGCCAAAAGATATTGTACAATCTTAATGACAATAGGACTTGCTAGCCCTGCTATAAGAAAAATTCCTAAATGAGTAAGTTCAAGATCAATCATCTATTATCCCATCATTGGAAAGGATTTACTTGCAAGCTAATGTGATTTGTGACGTTTAATTATTGTACTCCGCAAAATATGATGGTTATTTATAATTTTGTCTTACTAGTCCTTCAAACGTAAACATTGTAGACATTCTTTTTATTAATCCTGATAAAAGAGTTTTTCGTGGTTTTTAGGGTGAAGATTCTATTCCTTGTTCCACCTACAAAGCAAAAACAAGTAACTAAGTATCAGCTTGCCTTTTTAAACTTTACAGCGCCACCTTTGGGATTGGGATATATTGCAGCAGTATTAGAAGAAAATGGTTTTTCTAATATTCGAATATTGGATTGTTCAGTCTTAGGATATTCATTTCAATCCTATCGAAAATATTTAAAACAATTTATTCCAGATCTAGTTGGAATTCAAAGCCTCACACCTAATTTTTACGATGCTCTAAGAGCAGCGCAAATTGCAAAAGAAGAGGGTGTTCCATTTGTCGTCTTGGGAGGATATCATCCTACTGCAATGCCAACAGAAAGTTTACAGTTGTCTTTTGGGAATGTTGATGCTGTTTTTAGAGGAGAAGCTGAATACAGCATTTTGGAATTTGTCCAGAATATTGAGAAAGGTCGTGATTGGACTCAAATCAAAGGTATTTCCTTCATTAATAAAGACAATCAAGTCGTTCACAATGAATCAGCTCCTCCCATAAAAAACCTTGATGAACTTCCATTGCCAGCCCGCCATTTACTTCCTATGGACAAATACCGAATCTTTGGATCTTCTTTTCCAGCAACTTCGGTTATAACAAGCCGAGGGTGCCCTTATTCATGCGATTTCTGTAGTGTTTCAGCATTCTATGGAGCTAAGTGGCGCCCCAGGTCACCTGACAAAATTGCTGAAGAAATCCGCTTTCTACGTGAGGTTATGGACTTGAAAGCGGTTGCTTTTGTGGATGACCTGTTCTTTATCTCAAAGAAAAGAGTTAAACGATTGATTTATGCCCTCTCGCAGGTTAGAGATATTTATTGGGGCGCAACAACCCGTGCTGATGTAGGAGAACTTGAACTTCTCACATTAATGAGAAAAGCTGGCTGTCGACTAGTCTTTGTTGGTGTTGAGTCTGGGAATCAAGCAATCTTAGATAACATCCAAAAGCGAACCTCAATTAATCAGGTAGAAAGATACTTTGATAATGCTAAAAAAGCCCACATGGATACATTGGCCTCAATATCTTTTGGATTTCCAGGAGAAACTAAGCAAACCATTATCAATACTGTCGATTGGGTTGTTAATCGATTAGATCCTGAATTAGCATTATTCACAATAGCTACTCCCTATCCTGGCACAGAATTCTATCAGGAAATGCTAAAACGTGGTAAGATAAAGGAGCATGATTATAGTAAGTATAATCTCTTCTATCCGATCACTGAAATTACTGGAATTTCACGAGAAGAAATGAAAATTATGACTAAATGGGCATATAAGCAATTTTATCTTCGACCAAAGAAGATAGTACAAAACACATTAAGAGAATTAAGCAATTTCTTTACAATGGAAGTGTGTTTGCGAAAGGTATCATCAACATGAAGATCATAACTTCAATGTGAGCTCGGATACCAAATTTACAACAATTCTTGGCCTTTTTCAGTAATTCCAAAGGTTTCAGGATTGCTTGGAAGACGTCTGATATACCCTTTCTTCTCCAGTTCCACCAAACTCTCATCAAATGCCTTTTTGTCAAATGATTGACCAGTAATACCACTCATTTGTTGTATTTGTGCCATAATACTTAAAAAATGTATATCTCTGTGTTGCGAAATTATTTCTATTATTGTTAACTCCATGTTGGTTAAAGTTTCATCAGACATTTATCGGTCATCCAAATTAGTTTGAAATAATTTGTGTACTTAGTTTTTTATAAATTTCCCTTACAAAAGAAATATCTCTTTGGTTCCGAATAAATTATATAAGAAGAAAAAAGAAAATAGATAAATATCTGAAATCCCATACTTATCTCAAAATATGTGAAATTTACCTTAGTGCGAGAAAAAAGATAAAAGGATTGAGTGTACCCCTCATGGAGGAACTTAAGGAAATAGTAATCAAAGCTAAGGCCCTTAAACAGAGGAGAGAGTATCAAAAGGCTATAGAACTTCTCAACAGGGGCCACGAAATTGGTGTCAAGTACGAGGCCGTAGAGGATTTAGTAGATATTCATAATCAATTAATATTATTACACTACCAAAATAACGACTTGGAAATGTTCCAAAAGTCATATAATTTTGCTAGAACCCTTGCATTAAAGATTAACTATAACAGAGGATTAGTGGAGTCATTTATGAATATGGCTTGGGTCCAAACAGACAATCGAAATTTCGTTGAAGCTATTACTCATGCTTCGCAAGCTCTTGCTCTTGATGATATCCTAGATAATGCCTCTGCTTTCACTACTGCATTATATATTATTTCAGAAGCAAACTATAGCGTTGGGGACATTGAAAAAGGAGATAAATATAAGGAATTGTACCAGAAAAAGCTTATGAAGCTTACAGAAAGTGAAGAAAGGATGTTAAGAAGCATTGAGGGATTAAGTATTGGGATGACCAAAGAAGACGATATTGACACACGAGTTAAGCAGGCCTTAGATGAACTCGATTCGTTTTAAGAAACGCTAGTATTTTCCCCTCTTTTTCTACTCGAATCCCCTCTTATTTCCACTTTCATAATATTATAATATTATAAGGCTTTTTGTAATTCTTTTTGTTTTCTATCTTGGAGCACGGACCATGGATAATATCTATACTAGAATCCCTTCATCTGAAATTGAATCCCGAATTACACGTTTCAAATCTTATTTGGTAAAAGAAGATATTAATGGCGCAATATTGTTTTCAACTCCTGAACTGTATTATTATTCAGGTGTGGGGTACGATGGTGCCGTTTACATCCCAGTAGAAGGAGAACCTGTTCATCTTGTCAAGCGAAATCTTGAATTAGCAGAATCTTTCTCACAATTACCAACAAATATGTCTTTTGGTAGAAAATCACAATTATTTGAAACATTAAAAAAAAAAACATCAACAATGATTGCCTTAGAATTGGATGTCTTATCCTATTCATTCGTGAAATTTTTACAATCTAAAGCTAAAAATGTTCAACTAACCAATTGTAGCTCAATTCTTAGACAGCTTCGTTCTATTAAATCAGAATATGAGATTAGTCAGATTAAGGATGCCGCGACACTAGTTGACACCTCATTCAAGTATTGTACCGAAATAGCTGCTCCAGAGATGACTGAAATTGAATTAGCCGCTCGATTAGAACGTTGGATGCTGGATAATGGGCATGATGGCTTTATTACCACTTATGGATTTAACACAGAATTATTACATTATGCCTATGTCATTTCAAGTCAATCTTCCGTTTTGAATATTCATTTCACTCCAATCTCTGGTTATGGACTTAGTTTAAAGTACCCTTATGGGCCTAGTCGCCAAAAACTAGGAAAAAAACCTTTCATAGTAGACAGCTGCGGCAATTCCCAAGGTTATATATCAGATACGACACGAACGTTCATCTGTGGTAAATTTGATACTCAAACAAAAGATGAGATTGATTCCCTTCAAAAAATTAAAAAATTTCTCTGTGATAATTTGAGACCAAATGTGAACTTGGGTGACCTTTATAATGAAGTTATGGATCTAAGCAAGGAATTAAATATACACGATTATTTCATGGGAACTAGCTCTGACAGAGTAGCCTTTATTGGACATGGTGTTGGACTTGAACTCGACGAATTACCCGTATTTTATCCAAAGGGGCCCAATCTTGTTGCCGGAAACATTCTTGCTTGTGAACCAAAGTTCTTTATCCAAGGAAAAAAAGTGCTTGGAATAGAGGACACTTATGCTATAACTGAGTCAAGCAATATACTTTTATCAAAATCTCCCGATTATTATGAAATTTCAACGTAATATCACGGTGGCTCCTCATGGAACGGTCATTGATATCTCCCAGAGCTTTAATCTTCGATTTGTACTTGCGTCCATCTCTATTAGTTATAGGTCTTTATCAAACCATTGTAACTGTTGCGTTCACTTCTCAACAACTTTTATTAGCTGCATATTTAGATGAAAAAGGTTATATTGTCATTAGTGGCATTATTATTGCTGTTTACTTCATATTTTGGTTTATTTTAGGGCCATTTTTTAGTACATTAAGCGATCTGCATGGTAGAAAAGCTCTTATGATCGCGGCTAATATTGTTTCATTTGTTGGCTTCTTTGGCTTGGTTTTAGCACCAGAGTTCTTCTTTATTGAAACTATTTTTGTATTGAATGCACTTCTGGGGATTGGTGCTGCAATACGAGTCGGATCAGTAATTGCACTTTGGGTTCAACACAGTC
>JBHLPG010000187.1:0-7574 GCA_048939725.1 Promethearchaeota archaeon
CCTGTACCTGGTGGTGAGTTTTTGTTCGGTTTGGAAATTTCTTCGCATTGTTTTAATTTCTTCAATCAAGCTTTTTTGTTGTTCATAATGCAATTTCAACTGTTCTTTATTAGTCGACAAAAGAATCAGCTCATTTTAGATTTTATTTTTCAGCCAATCATTTCTAAGGTTGCTAAGGATAGATGAAATAGAGCGGATTATGACTGGTACATAATACATATTAAGTGGGGCTTTCATATTATGAAGATACAGACTATTTTTAAGAGCTTGTCCCTTATTTTTTATCAAACCAAAAATAGTGATCTAAGCCTCATATACAATAAAGAGGAGATTCTATGGATTTTTTTGAGGTTGTCATAAAAAATAAACGCTTCAAAGAATTTGAACCTGGGTATTCTTTGTCTTCTGATCAAATCAAACAATTATTAGCTTGTGCTCAATTAGCTCCCTCATTATCCGATATTCAGAATTATACATTCATTATTATCACTGATTCAGACCTAAAACATAAGGTAGCAGAAAAAACAGAAGAATTTGAGTGGATTGAAAATTCTGCTGCAATTTTTGCAGTTGTAGTTATTACTGAAGAAGAAGATGACGTTAATATAATTGATGCTATTGTCTCAAGTTCTCAATTGATGATGGCCACCACTGCAACAAATTTAGGTAGTAGTTTTATTGTAGATTTTGATCAAGAAGCTGTTTCGAATCTTTTAGGAGTTAACGATCAACGTTTGACCGTGATAGGCTTAATTCCAGTTGGAAAACCTTTAGATGAGGGTTCACAAGGTTATAAGAGGACTTTAGCCGAATTGAGCAATCACAATAAGCTGGGGGATCCTTTTAATTTTGATTAATCATCATTAATCAAAGCCTTATCAAATAATAAACCAGATAAAAGGGAACCATTAATGGTTTCGCTAGATAATGAAACAAGAAGTAATGAAGAGGCTTTTTTGATTATAAAAATAGATTTAATAGAATTTGCAATTCCAATTACCCAACTAGATAAAGTAGGGGAATTTGATAACGAATTTTTGGATAAAATGGAGTCAGAGTTCCGTTTAGGGAACTATCGGGAGAAAAATGAGCTTATTCCTATTATAAATTTGAAAAAGTATCTTCAATGTCCAGTTGAGAATTTTCACCAAACACCACAATCAAGAATCCTGTTTTTGAGGTATTCAGATGAAACAATTGAAATTTTTGATACGAAAAGTGTTGGAATTGGAGTGGACGCGATTATTGGCTTGTATCGTGGTGTAGCAATTGAAAGGATTAGAAAAACTAAGAGTTTTGCTACAAAAGAACTGCGATGCTTTCAAATTAATTCATCAGTCCAGGTTAACTCAAAAATATATCCCATTCTGGACTTGATAAAAGTTCTTGATCTTATTTAATGAGAACAGCTTTTATCGGAAAAAATTTAATAACAACGTTTAATTAACATTTACTGGAAGAAGTTCTGTGCGTTTGTGGGGTTATCTAGTGGAAATCTTAGGGAAAAATATCAGGGTTTTCTGTCTTTATGAGAAACAGCATGAACTTGAATCCTTTTTAACTTCTGCACTAGCACATACACAGATTCAACGTTATCTAATCAGGTTTTACAGTTCAGCCAAACCTCTGCCAAATCTACCCTCATCCATAATGAGTGGCTTTGAAACCACAACAATTTTTGTTCCTAAAAAAATTACTACGAAATGGAAAAATAGTGACTTTATCTCAGATTTGGATGCCTTTTTAACCAGTTTTCCAAAAGTTTCAGCTCGCCAAAATTTTTTCCTTGATTTTAGTACAATAAAAGTCACCAAAAGTTTGGTAACTTTTGCAGAGGCAACATTAGAAGATATTGCTTCCAATCATGACATTCCCTACTCAATTTTCTCACTCTTTCTCGAGAAAACTCTAGGGAAAAAAACATCCGAATTAGCTTTTACCTACCCATTTTTATGCTTAACAGATTCTCATATTCACCCTAATTTTTATTATGAGGAGAATAAAGCTGGAAAATTTCCAACATCTTTCAGAGACCTTTATCAACCAATTCAGCTGTTAATGGAGGAATTAGAAAAAAATTCATTGGAACAAAACCGTTTAAACAAGGAACTATTCCAATTATCAACACACAGTAATGTTCTTGAAACATCCTTAGCGACATTCCTTGAAATGGAGAAAGATCAGATAGGATCAGAACGTAAAAGTGTACCAGCCGATTTGATATCCTTATCAGATTATAGAAACCTCAAACAAAGATATGAAGAGAAGACATCGATGCTTTCTGCAGTTAGTCACGATCTTAAATCTCCGATAGCAGCAATCCAAGGTTTTGCGGAGATATTGAGAGACGGTTTAGTCGGTGAAGTCACTGAAGACATGAAAAAACACCTCGAAATGATAGTAGCTAATTCAAAACGCCTCTCTCGGATGGTTGAGAGCATCATGGAAATGGAATCTCTCGATCGGTCTGAATTTGTTGATGAAAGAAAAACTTTCGACCTTATTGAGATGATAGATGATGCTAAGATGGCAGTCCTTCCTCAAATGATTCAAAAGGATCAGGAAATCCTAGTATACACCCCTGATTCATTAGAAATGGTCGGTAATCGCGAACTATTGTTACGGGCCTTACAAAACATATTGGATAACGCGGTGAAATATTCTCCGCCAAAAAAAGGACAGATTGATTTGTTTGCAGAGGAACAAGAAGTTAAAGGACGAAATGTTGTCAAAATAACAGTAAAAGATAATGGGTATGGATTCAATAAGAAGAATCTAAGACGGGTATTTGAACCTTTCACCAAATTTGAACCTGGTTCGACTTCAACAGGCTTAGGTTTGTCCATTGTAAAGAAAATAGTTGAATCTATTCATGATGGGAGTATTGAAATCACTTCTCCTGGGAGAAAAAAAGGAACCACTGTCACCCTTCTTCTGCCTAAAACATAAACATAATTTTTTATAGCATTGTTATAGATGGAGTTTTCGACAGAATCTTGAACTAGATTTTCTTCAATGAAACCAAAATTATCTAAAAGGATCCTATCTCTTAATAAATCCCCATGAGATTTTGATCATGGAAATTAATCCCTTAAAATACTTTGAAAAGGAATATGCTCTGCTAATACTTCAATATCTCCATTTAAATCCCAACGGGCGAACCTTGGAGCAGATATATTCCTCCATTGAACATCACGCCTCTCCATCAACTGTTAAAGCAAGATTAGATATCCTCCTCGACCTAGATTTGATTTTCAAAATTCACGGAAAGGAGGAGTTTGAGGTTCTTTATGCTTTAACCGAGAGGGGACGATGCGCAAGTGAGGTCGTTTGGGATCTATTCAGAATTATTTTGAATCCACACGATAACAATGCAGGAGAGGGGGGAATCATTGATTTCTATCGCTAAGTATCAAATGTTTTTTTCGAGCATAGACCGAATCCACTCCGATTAAAAAAACAATTAATCCAGTGTCTCTAAAAGGGGATTGAACATGTCAATAGTTCCAGAAAAACTACGCTCGCTTCTGAAAAAACAAAAATATCAACTTTCTGGGAAAAATACAGCCGTTAAGAAGTGTAATTGGACCCATAATGCATTGAGGGAGACTCGTTTCTGTTATAAGCATTTTTATGGAATTAAATCTCACAGATGTATTCAGTTTTCTCCCACGTTAATTTGTAATTTTGCTTGTCAATTTTGTTGGCGAATTCATGAGTCAGATCTTGGTTTAAAGAATATGTTCTTCGATTATGATCCTACAGATCAGGAAAAGCTTACATCTATGTTTGATGAACCAAAAACAGTAGTAGATGGGATACTAGAAGGTCAGCGGAAAATAATATGTGGATATAAGCCTTACATTAACTCAAAAAAATATAATGAGGCAATGGATCCTAAACATGCCACCATGAGTTTAACAGGAGAACCTTTTCTCTATCCGTGGATTCCCGAACTAATTCAAGAATTAAAGAAGCATGAGATGACTGTCTTTATTGTAACAAATGGTAGTTTTCCAAACACCCTTGAAGCAATCTTAAAAGCTAGAACTTACCCCACTCAATTATATATCACTTTACCAGCTCCAGGAAGAAAGAATTTCTTTAGAACTCATCGTCCATTAGAAAAAGACACAGCCTTAAGCAGGATTTGGGAAACTTTAGATATTATTGGGAGAGGAGTTCCATTCAGAACTGTTGCTCGATTAACTGTCGCAGAGGGGTATAATCTAATCGATCCTAATGGGTATGCTAAAATGATCCAGAAAATGAAACCTTCATTTATTGAAGTAAAAGGTGTAGTTCATGTAGGTGCAGCCGAAAAAAGGATTCCAAGATCAGCCATGCCCTCTCACGATCGGATCTATTCTTTTGCTCAAGAATTAGAGAATTTAATAGAGTATAAAATCATTAAAGAGTCTGATGTTAGTCGGTTGGTGATATTATCTAATGGTAAAACCCCATTAATGATCCCTGAACTAGAAACTTCAGAATAAAATAAATCTTTGATTGAAAAAATATTTAACATGCTTTTTTAAAGAATAAGTTGAATAATCATATTAGAGCGTGTCATTTTATTGAGGAAGTCCAAGTATTCTAGGAACTAAAAACTCAAGATAGAGTAGTTTTTAAGAAAGACTCTTCATAGTTCTAAGGGATTCAAGGATATATGATGTTGAACTCGAAGTTTGATAACATAGAAAAATGATACAGGTGTTAACAAGATGAAAGTTGCTGAAAAAACAATTGATTCCATAACACGGTTAAAACTAAAATCTGGAACTACAATTGAAATTCATATGATTACTCAGGACAACGATATCAATCAGTTAATTATTGAGAAGGGTGATGAAAGTCTTTCCCTTGACCAGGAAGAAATTTCTGATTTTATTTCCTTGTTCAATGACTTTTTAGAAAGTAAGTAGTTAATAAAGGAGCTGAATTATTTGGAAATTGAGTATCAGAACCGATATGTAGTTAAATGGTGTTTAGATCGACAAGGTCCTCGTATTTGTTTAAGAGCTATTACTACAGAAAATCAATTGCGAACAATTGAAATTCAGAGCGAGGGTTTTAACTTAAAATTGGTAGATAATGAAGCTAGAGACTTTCTAAACATCTTAAATAAAATTGCATCTACTCAATATTCTCCTGATAAAAGTGTACAGGAACACGTTCCCGATGTACCAGAGGAGATTATATCTGAAGTAAAACCTCCGATAGAGGAACAAATAATTGCAGATATTGCTCCTACAACTGAGGAACTAATGGCTCCAGATGTTCCCGATACATCTGAAATCATTCAAGTTTTGAAGGAATCAGAACGAGCTTTTTCTGAAATCACTCCAAGCTCACCTGATGACACTTCCATAGTAGTTCCTAAGGTGGAAGAACCAAGTATCCAAGAAGTTGAAAAAGAGATAATAAAGGAAACCGCGATCATTACTGAAGCACTTCCAGCCCAAGAGGAGCCTGAAGCTATATCATCAGAAATTGAAACTGCTTCATTTTTTCAACAATCAATCTCGAAAAGTCCGCTTGAAATGTTACTTGAAGGAGAAGAAGGGGAGAAAGAGACGGAGGAAGTTTATGATAAATCTAGAATTGAACCTGAAGAACAATATACACCTCCAACAGAAGCTAAAGTTGCTTATTCTCCTGAAGATCTAGAAACAGAAACATTTTTTAGTCAATTTGACACAAAAAATACTGTAGATCTTATACCAAAACCTCAAGCTGAGCCTGAACCTGTACTTGAACCCGAACCTGAACCTAAACCAGAATATAAGAGAGTTATAGAGTTAGAACCTACTCCAAAATTCGTTAAAAAGGAACCTGTTAAAACAGAAGTCGAAAGAAGAGCTGAAATCGAAAAGGAAAGAGCAGAGAGAAGAAGGCGACTGTGGGAACTGACTAGAGGTTTCTAATGCACATTCTACTCTTTTTGATTCCTCTAAGCCAAGAAGTGTTCTTTTAAAGATGGCAATTTCAAGAATACCGATATCTGCAATAATTTTTGATGCGGGTGATGTACTCGTTCATAAGATTCCCAATTATCAAGTACAAGCTTGGAAAGAGTTTTCATCACTTTTTGATGATTCTACGATTGATAAGGAAGATTATTTCAATCAAATATACGAAAGAGTTAGAATTCTAGGTTCTTACTCTAAATCTGAATATATTTCTCTATATTCTGTTAAACCAAAAATTAAGATTTCCCTATTTGAAGAATTTGAAATTCAAAAATGGTGGAAAAATCCAGATCCTAATCTTAATGAAATAATTTCCAAATTATGGCGAATAGGATATCAAATTGGTATCTTAACCGACAGTGCTTTACCTTCTACCATAATACGTAAAGTTTTTTCTCAAATTTCTCCTTATATACATCAAATTGTCTCCTCACGGGATGTTGGAGTAATGAAACCTCATGAACAAATGTTTTCTACAATGTTATCAAATCTAGAAATACCACCTAATAGGGCTTTATTCATCGCTCACGATCCTGTTGAAATAAATGGAGCACTGAAATCAGGACTCCTTTGTGAGAATTTTGAACTAATAGGTAATTTGAACAATTTACTAGAACTAATTCAAGAAAAGTATATCTTGATATAATTGGTGTAAAATCCTTGTCTATTGAACAAAATAAGGTTCCTTTCGTAGCAGTGTTACATGCTTATCAGCCTCCTACTCAAGAAGCGAAAATCCTTGATCGAATTGTGAAAAAATGCTATTTACCTGTAGCCCAAGCCCTGCAAAACAATCCTAATCTTAAAATCACCTTAAATATAAATGCTAGTCTCACAGAAATGTTAGAAGACGATTATTTAATTGTGATTGAAAAATATGCAGAGCTAGCTCGAGACGGCCAGATTGAATTTCTGGATTCTGGAGCTTATCACCCTATTCTACCGTTAATTTCACAAAGGGAGGCGAGAGAACAAATTAAAATGAATAAAAAGATAAATACTAGGATTTTTGGCTCTATTTGGAACCCTCGTGGATTATGGCCCCCTGAACTTGCTGTTTCTGAAACCATTGCGACTTTGGTTGAATCGCTAGGTTATAAATTTATGATTGTTCCAGAAATAGCTATTAGCTCAAATACTCCTTTCCCCACTCCACTACTAACAAGATTACCCATTCATCCGAGTGCACCTAACCTTTTCTTGATTAATCGTAATCGTGAGGTTTCAAATAACATCTCATTCAGAAGATATGCTACCATTCAAAATGCCTTAGAGCATTTCAACCAATTCACTACAATTCAACCTGAAGGAGTCTTGGTCTTTGCATCGGATTTAGAAACGTTTGGAGAGCATCATCGACATTATGAGAAATTTCTAATTCAGTTACTCCAGTTAACAAATTCACAAACTATCTCTGATCTTGCAGATTTACCAAGACAACCTATTGTGGAATTTCGTAGTAGCAGTTGGAGCACCTCTGAGGAAGATCTTTATCGTGATATTCCTTTTCCGCTTTGGGCATACCCAGGCAATAGTATTCATGAATTACTGAACTTTCATTCGGATTTATTATCAGAGACTCTTGAATTTTTATTATTTAAT
>JBHLPG010000188.1:0-7535 GCA_048939725.1 Promethearchaeota archaeon
ATTATTGATGCGTTGAAGATGGGATATAGATTATCATTATATGCGAGTAGTGATGAACATGACGGTCATCCTGGTCATTCAATCTCACACACAGCTGCTCACGTTTGTCATCAGAATCCCTGGACAACGTGGTGGACACGGATGGATAAACCCTATCCTAGTGGAATCACAGCAGTTTATGCACATAATTTAACTCGGAATGCTGTATTTTCTTCTTTAGAAGAACGGAAAATCTTTTCAAATTCCGATCATGGACGTCCAATACTCAGGTTTTCTATTAATGACTTATTTGTTGGTGATTCAGATTCAGTCTTGACTGTACAAAACAATACGAGTCCCAGGAAAATTAATGTATTTCTAGCCCAGGATGGTGCGCCAGCAAGCAGTAAAAGATCTGCTGCATCCGTCCTCCCCGATTGGATGCCAAGTTGGAACGCGGTGGTAGAAATTATAAAGAATGGGGAACTTCTCGCGCAATTTGACATTTCAGATCTCATATCATTAACTACATTTGAGGATACAACCTTAATCTCAGGAGCTAAATATGGAAGAGAGAACTGTATTCAGGTAGGTACCAATTATTACTTGAATAAATTTAGTAACAATCCAATAGACAACCCCGATGAACTTAATACTGGAGGAGTAGATTTTTACTTAATTAGAATTGTCGGGGAGAATGGACGCCACTCCTATATTGGACCTATTTGGGTAACAGTTGCATAAATAACATTTAGATGGATTATCTAAGAGTTATGCCTGTTACATTGGTTTCTTCATATGATAATCATTAGGAGAAAAAATATTGAGTGGATTGTATTTAACGCTGGAAATTCTATATAAAGCTAAGAATAAGGAAGCGAATTATCATGTCCTTCATTAACCTTAATGAGGTTTCGGAAAGAGAAGTTGTCCCTGGATTTAAAGGGAAGTTCATACACTCTGACAATGTTACAATAGTACATTGGGATATCACGGCTGGAGCTAAGCTATCAGAACACAACCATCCCCATGAACAAATAACAAACGTCATCAATGGAGAATTGGAACTAACAATAGAAGCAAAGACAAAAGTTTTGAAATCAGGGAATCTTGTGGTTGTACCTTCTAATGTAAAGCATTCTGGAAGGGCAATTACTGATTGTTATGTCGTAGATGTGTTTTATCCTATACGAGAGGATTACAAAGTTGAGTTGGATGAATGAACATTAATCTTTTTCTGATATACGAATAAAGAAATCATGGGAGTCTGCTTTCAAAATTTTTTAATAATTCTCTTTTTCTTCTGAATAAGCTATCGATATCATACTCGTATTCAAAGAAAAAATCAAAAGGATCCAGGATATCCTCTAAAAGCTGTTTAGAATAAAAATTTTTGTAGAGATACTTCCCTTTCTCAGTAAGAGCCAATGATTTTTCCTTTGACAAAATTAATATCTTCTGATCAAGTAATTTATTGATTACAAAAACTATCCCTTTTTCCTGAAATAAATATAATCCAAAATGAGCAAATTCAGAGTAAATTTCCTCCCCTTTTATTAAAGAATCTTGAAAGTGTTGATTTAAATGATCTGGTGAAAATTTACCATTCTTACTCTTGTAAAGGATTGATAGTACCCATTTTATGATGTATTCTTCAAATGTCTGTTCATATCTCATTTGAAAACTCTCGAGATCTATCTCCTCTTCCTCTCCTGTTATGAATTCTGTGATAATCTCGAAAACCTGTTTTGCGATAAAGAAGGTAACAAAGATTGCGATTATTCCATCTAAGAAATAGAGCTCTGGGATATCAAAAGTTGCTCCCAAATCTGAGCAAAAGGCCCCTATTATTACCCCTAAAGAAATATAAATGTTTATTTTACTATCAATGGCACTAGCGACAAGAGATGAATTGCGGTTCTTTTTACCTACAAAATTCTTCAAAGTTCGGAGGTATGTGTTCAAAAAAATCGATATTATGGAAATTATAATAATAATAATTGAATTAGAAATAGGTTCTGGATTAGATAATAACAATAGCGAATCATAAAGGAGTGTTAACGCCGTGAAAGACATCAATCCAGCGATAATAATATTAGCAATTTTTTCTTTGTCATATTTGATACCTAAACCAATTAAAACCACTGCGATAACATCAAGGAAGTTTTCTAATCCATCAGCCAATAATGATTCGGCATTAAAAAAGCCAAAAAGGATCTTTAAGAGGCTTAGAAATAACAAAAAAATGAATGATCTTATCAATATACCCCGACTGTTTAATATATTCCAAAAACCTTCATTTTGTTTCTGTAATCTTTCTTTCCAAACTAAAAACTGTTCTTTTCCATTCTGATTTAAGGAAACGAAATCTTCTTTAATATCAGCATACCGAAGTCCACATAAATTATAAATTGCCGATTTTGATGTCTCTTCATCAAAGTACAAGTTTGGAGTGAAAATATTGAAAACATTTCTCAATTTCTTTTTTAAATCTATAAAACTATAATCAGTAGTATTAAGACAATGCATAGCTGCATATTCAACTCGGTTAATAGGAAAAACATCAGTCTTCCTTCGATGAAATGCAACTGCAAAGATGCGGATTGCTGGATTAATAGAAGCTATGATCAAAAAAATAAAAATTAAAAGAAGAACATAACTGATTATAGCAGAAGATCTTTCAGTTCTAGTATAATAACCCGTGAAAGTAATCAAACTGAAATAAATGAATGCAATAATTGCGAAAATCCATGGATTGATAAGATTCCTGACTTTGTTAGTAATGTGAAATTGATTGAATAATTCATCTAAGGCCTTTAATACATAACGAGCAATGATAAATGACCCTAACCAAGATATCCAAAATCCCCAAAAAATTTCACCCATAAATATTAGCTCAATAGTAATTATACTAATAGAGATGAGTAAATAAATCAAAATTGGGCGCAAATAAGACGTTTGCCATATCTCTTTTAACAACAAATCAACATCCTATTTTTTTCTATATTTCCCCATTCTAAAGATGAATCAAATCAAGGAATCCCTTTCTTTTTCATCTTTTTGGTCATTTCTTAGAAACCTACTTTCATCTCTTTCTTAATTTTCGAATTAAACCTAGTAAAAAATTAACTCGGGGAACTTCAGCTTGATAGTTCTTATATTGAGAACCAAATTTCATAATTAACCTCTCTTCTTCAAAAACCATTGACAAATATGCAGTTATCATGGCAATAATCGCTAAAATGTAGGTTAATGGTGTTTGTATAATTAAACACATAGAAAAAGCAATCACCATTCCTCCAGTATACTGAGGATGTCGCATAACTCCAAAAATCCCGTCATTTACTAATTTTGTGGTATGAATGTATGATTTTCCCTCTGGAACACCTCCCCGCCTCTTAAAAACAATATTTGGAGAGAATGCTAATAATAAGCCAGATATCCAAATAAACCAACCTATCAGACCAATAACATGATTATAAAATGGATTATGCTGAATAAAACCAGAAAAGAACAAGCTAATATACGCAAAACTCATTATTGTAACATTAACTGTTTCGATTAGACTGAATTTTTTTTTTCTGCTCTTCCACAGGTGAATTCAATTAGATTCCCTCTTTGAAAATCTGCTTAAATTCGAGGTAAGAGTCTTTTATAAATACAATGGAGAAATTTCATTTGTTATTTTGATCCCTCTTATCCATTATTGGAAAGAGATTCGATTTCTCTCTTTGAAATAAGAATAAGAAGAGAAAAACTGAAAAATATCTTTAATAAATTCTGTCACAGCCAGTTTAATGAAGTCAGAATGTGGTAAGAAGATGAAGACTCGTAACCTTTTAATTGAATTTTTAATACCTGTGATATTAGGTGGTACGGGATTTTTAACAATTTTAATCTCAGAATTAATAGTCCTAGTGGGGGAAAATTAGAAATATTCTTAATGGTTTTTAATCAATAATATCCTTTTTGCATAAGTGACAAACTTCTTAATCACATTCTAGTCGTAGAACAAGAATGAGGTTTAAGAATGGCGCCTATTGAGATAAAAGGATTCGACCCAAATCGCTTAGAAGAACTAGCTAAGCAACAAACAGAAATCTATAATGCAGCAATTGCCAAGTTACCTGATACAAGTCCAGCAAAAGTCGAAGATACAATCGCTCGCTTCAAGAGAGAGACTTTTGATCAAAGTCGTATGTTTTATGCGTATGAGGGGGATAAAATGATTGCTTATGCTGGTTTAACAGGTCGTAATAAAGAACAGAATTTACGTGGAGTCGGTTATCCATGGCTTACTGAAGGAACTGATACAAATGTTCGAGATCTTCTCTATGAAGCGATGGAGAAAAAATGCCGCGATGAAGAAACCGAACTTCTACGAGTATATGGTTCACCGAACTATCCTGATCAGTTAGAGTTCTTTAAATCTAAAGGATTTGAGGTAATACATGAATTCTTAGTCCATGAGAAGGTTCTAGAAAAGAATGAATACGAATTACCCGCTGGATATACGTTTCGGGCCTTGAAACGTGAAGATCTTCCCATACTGGAAGAAGTGTCTCAAAACGACCCTAAAATGAAGAGTCCGTTTGTTGCATCAGATTGGGAACAATTCATGGATTCAAATAATTATAATCCCGATGCTATTGTTGTAGCAGAGAAAGATGGTACTGTGGTAGGATTCTACTCATTTTTTATTCCTGTTGAGTCAGAGAGAAAGAGAGCATACTTTGCAGGTGTAGCTGTTTTAGGTGATAATCAGGAAATTGAACCGTTCTTATTCAAAGAACTCGAAAATAGGGCTCTTGTAAAAGGAAAAGAGAAAGTAGACATTACCTTCTATCCTGATTCACCCCGTTTACCTTTCGCCAAAGAACTAGGCTTTAAACAATATAGTCATAGTTACCAATTAGACAAAAATCTAAAAGATTAACCTGAAAAAATACTTCTAATTGTATTGAAAGGTTTTTGGGCAACAATAACATCTTAAGCTGGACCTCAACCTACCAGAGATCACGGAAAAGGCAATATAGGTTGGATATGTATTCTCTCGGTTAATACTCTCGGAAATTATTTGATAATCCTCTTGTAAAGTCTTTTGAAGACCAATACCTCTCTAACTTTAAGGCTGTACTAGATGGGTTCTCTCGAAAGAAAAATTGAAATCCTTGGGGATGCAAGTAAATTTGATGTCTGTGCTTCCATGGCATCTCCAAGAAATACATCTGGTGCTAATCGAATAGGAAATCCTGACAAAGCTGGTATTTGTCATGCTTTTGCCCCTGATGGGCGGTGCATCAGTCTCTTCAAAGTTTTAATGACTAATCATTGTTTATATGATTGTAAGTATTGTGTTAATAACAGTAATAAAGCAAAAAATAAAGTAATGTTCAAACCTGGTGAACTAACTCAAGCTTTTATGGGTTTATATCTTCGAAACTATGTGGAAGGGTTGTTTTTATCGTCTGGAGTGTGGAGGAGTGCGACTGATACAGCAGAAAAAATGATTGAAGCTCTAAGCCTAATTCGTAATAAATATCACTTCCAAGGGTACATTCATGTCAAAATACTACCTGGAACCAGTAAAGAGCATATCAGACAAATCATGGAAATAGCAGATCGGGTTAGTCTCAATGTGGAATTACCGAGTTCTTGTCGTCTCAGTGAAGTATCCAGTACGAAAAATTATGAAACAGATATCATTAGATGTCAGAATTATATTCATCAATTTATCAATGATGGTTTAGTCCCAGCAGGTCAGACAACACAATTTATTGTAGGTACAACAGGAGAGTCTGATCACGAAATCCTTGAGAGACTCCATTGGGAGTACCGAAATCTAGATTTAAGAAGAGGATATTTTTCTGCTTTTACTCCAATAAAAGGTACACCTTTAGAATCCAAAAAAATCCCTGAAACGTATCAGAGAAAGAGAGAAAACTTTTTGTACCGAGTGGACTGGCTATTTCGAAGGTATCAATATGGAATTGAAAAGATATATTCTATTCTGGATGAGGAGGGTATGATTCCCCTCAAAACTGACCCAAAAGTTTCACTTGCATTGAAAGATGATATTTTTCCTGTAGATGTCAATGAAGCATCTTTTAATGAGTTATTACGGGTACCTGGAATTGGAGAGGTCTCCTCACGAAGAATTATCAATTTAAGAAAAGTGAATAAGAGAATAGAAAGCTATAAAGATCTTCAAAGATTAGGTGTTGTGCTCAAACGTGCTAAATCGTTTATTACTGTAAATGGACAACGACAAACCAAGCTGAAGGAGTTTTTCGGTAAAAACATGTGAGAGATTTACCATGTTCAGAACTATCAGAAAAAAAGAGGTTTTAGCTTCCTTAGCAAGGCATAAAGATATCACACCAGATTTCCTAAATCAAATAGAAGAGATTCCAAGAGAAATACTTGAAAATGTTGGAACTGAAGAAGCAAAAAAAGCTGTGGCTATGAGTCAAAAAGTTGAAAGCGATCTTCACTCACATAAAGCCTTTCTACGTCTGTCTGTCTCGCCACATGGGATATTATATGCTAAATCAGAAACAATGGAACATCATAACGAAAAAGCATTAGTTCAATTTTTCCACGAAAGGTTTCCGACTTTTGTAATCCTTTTTGAATCGAAAAGAGGTGTTTTTTCTTTTGATCAATATTGCAATATCTTTTTTACAAAAAAACCTTTAGAAAGTGTTCTCCAAAAGTTGGAGAATGAACTTCCAGTAAATCCACTCTTAAGCTACTTAAATGAGGGAAATTACGAGGAACTCTGGGAGAGTTTTGCCCAGTCTCAAATTATAGAAGGGAGAGCTAGTTCTAACCAAATGATAAAGTTATCAAAGAAATGGAAAAGAACTGTTGCAGAAAATAAGGAAAGAATTATAAATAAACAGTTGGATGAGTATTTTAACTCCTAGATACAATAGATATTTACATTCCTAGTCTATTGATTCCTGAAGGGGAATAGAGATATGAAAAGAAGTCCCATCCTCATCCGATTCGACAGAAATATCCCAACCATGAGCTTCCACTATTTTTCTGACAATTGACAACCCGAGGCCAACACTATCTTGAGTTGAAAAGCCGTAGTCGAAGATCAGTTTCTGGATCTCAGGTGGAATTGGTTCACCATCGTTTGTAACCAAGATTGTAAGATGTGTTTTACTCATCATCTTGCTAATCGAAATCGACTGCGGTTTCCCATGAATAATAGCGTTTTCAAGGAGGTTCGTAAAGACCTGGGCTAATTTGCCTTGATCACAATGCACTGTTGGGAGTTGATCGTGAGTGAATGAAACTGTTTTTGGGATGACAGCAGATGCCACTCTCTCGATAAGGAGATTGAGGTCAACATCAGCATCTTTTTCTACGGCTAACCCGGCATCTGCTAATGTTAAAGATCGTTTTAATAGATCCTTCATATATTCAATCTGCAAACTGATAATGTGGCTTTCGTCATACTCATAGTCTAGTAATTGGGTGTATCCTTCAATGGAAGTGAGGCAATTGTTCAAATCATGTGCAATAAAGTGAGCAAATTCGCT
>JBHLPG010000189.1:0-7486 GCA_048939725.1 Promethearchaeota archaeon
ATATCGATGCTTACCCATTCTCCATTTACACGTTTTGAAAACTCTGATGAATGACATTTCAAACAGTCATGGTTGCATCCTGATGTGTAGACAGAGAAGTAATCCTCTGGTCTGGATAGGTGCATTGACTTGATTAAGCGTTCATACGTACCATTTATTTGTCGTAAAGTTACTTCACACGCTTGTCGCTTTTCCCCACTCGAAGTCATTGTTAAACAGCTCCCACGAGGCACTCCTTGATCAGGAAGAAGACATTTCATGCGAATCCAAATACTCTATAAGAAAAGCTGTTAAAAAGATACTTCTCTCCTTTATGGACATGAGATTCTGTGTTTTTTACAAAATATATATATAAACAGCCATACAATCCCGTTAAAAAGTTCTCAGATAAATCTAAAGTCTTCTTTTCAACTAAATTTCTTTAGATCTTGAAAATCATCATTTTATGAGAATTTACGATTTTGATACTAGTTGGCATTATTTTTTTCACTATTGTTGCCCACTTAAAGTCATATTCAATTGTTTATACAAAATTCTTTACTTCAAAACCAAATTTCCCTGATAAGATATAGGTCAAAATGCCTATATATTCTCCCTCAATTATCGAAACCAAGGACTTATATTCAAAAAAGTGATTATTATGACGAAAAAAAGCTTTTTAATGATCATTTTCTTCATAATATCTATTATCGGTATCCAATTCCTCAATTTTCATGCTGTTTATGCCGTACCACCTGAAGAATTAATATCAGATATTCAAAAGCGTGTGTTCTCTTCATATCCTCTTAGTGTTATTGATGGGTCTGGTCGAAATATCACATTCACCGAGGAACCTCAAAGCATCATCAGTATAGCACCCAGTGCCACTGAAGTGATTTATGCTGTTGGAGCAGGTGACAAAGTCATAGCTGTGGATTACAGTAGTAACTATCCAGGTGAGACTGGTAGTTTACCAAAAATTGCTAATTTTCCGACTCTTGATATTGAAGCCATACTAACCTATAATCCGGATGTGATTTTTGGGGCAGGTATAACAAGTCAAGATGACATAGATCTTATGGAGGATCAAGGACTAACAGTCTTTATTCTAGCCCCCTTTGATGTTAATGAAGCCTTGGAGGACATTCAAACCGTAGGCCTCATTACTAACCACGAATCCGAAGCGATTATACTTAAAAGTTCCCTTCAAGAACGTATCGATGGAGTTAAGCAGAACGTTACCTTTCTCACCTTCAAACCGAAAATCTATATTGAATATTTTTCAGAACCCTTGTATACCTTTGGAAAGGGCACATATGGCCACGATTTGATTGAGCTTGCAGGAGGAATCAATATTGCTGAAAATGCAACTGGTCTTTATCCTCAGATCAATAATGAGTTTGTCATAACACAAAATCCTGACATTATTTTGTATTCAAAGGGTTCGTGGACTACCATAAATGCAACTACAATAAGCAACAGAACAGGTTGGGATATCATTAGTGCTGTTAAAAATGGGCACATCTATCCTATTAATGAAGATTGGATTTCTAGAGGTGGTCCTCGCATTGTAGATGGTCTTGAAGAGATTCATTCTAAAATTAAACTAGTAGTATACTCTGAGGATGATAGTGTTAAAGTAGCCATTGAGTGGCATTGGGTTCTTGTGTTAATCTCAATCACTATTTTTGTGATTAAACGTCGTTACTCATTCCAGTGATTGGAAAAAAAGAAAATAGGACATAATTCTGAAAATGTCACGACTATTTGAAAAAAAGAGCGGGAAACAGACTTCATCTGATATGTATGAATACTATCACAAGAAGAAACTGTATTGGGGGTTAATACTAGTTTTTAGTATGTTGGTACTTTTGTTAAGTGGATTTTTTGCGCTCCTGTTTGGATCTGCAGGTCCAATCGGGCCTGCGAATACAAGATTGTTAACAATTTCCGATGTGATCCTTCAGATCATGAAAAATAGCATCAATTTCTTTCTCCAAGCATTAGGTTTTCCTATCCAAGTAGAAAATTCTATCCAGAAAGTGATTATTTGGGAAATACGTATGCCTAGGATTATCATGGGAGCGTTAGCAGGTATGGCACTTGCTGTTGCAGGCACAATAATGCAAGCAATTTTCAGAAATCCGATGGCGGATCCATATATCCTTGGATTAGCTTCTGGAGCTTCTGTTGGTGCATCGATTGCCATAATTGCAGGTGGTACAATAGGTATCCTTGCAGGATACACTCTTCCTGTTTTTGCTTTTGGGGGGTCACTTTTAACCATAATAGTAGTTTATTATATTTCCAATATACGGGGTATGGTTAGAATAGATACTTTACTCTTATCAGGAATCGCTGTGGGATCTTTCATGGCAGCAGTCACCTCTTTCTTTACATATATCTCTGGACAACATTTAAGGCCAATAATTTTCTGGTTAATGGGTGGATTATCATTATCTGAGGGAGATTGGGATTCTGTGTTCATTGCAGCGATAATAATTATTCCTGCGTGTATAATTTGTATGACCTTCACAAGACAACTGAACCTGCTATTACTTGGAGAGGAAACAGCACAGTATCGGGGATTAGATACTCAAAAAGTCCAAAAAATATTGCTTGTACTAGCATCTTTGATCACTGGGGTCGCAGTTGCATTTACTGGGGTAATAGGTTTTGTTGGATTAATTATACCTCACCTCATCCGATTAATAACTGGACCGGATCATAGGATTTTACTTCCAACCTCAAGCATAATTGGTGCCAGTTTCCTGATTATTGCGGATGTTGTAGCAAAAACAATTATTTACCCAACCGAATTGCCAGTTGGAATCATCACAGCTCTTTGTGGCACTCCGTTTTTCCTGTACTTGTTACGGAAGCAAAAGAAGATTGGATTCTGAACCAGGTGAAAATATTGGGCTTAAAAGTTGAAAACCTGTCATTTAGTTATGAAAATCTCGCTGTACTCAATAAAGTGACATTTGGGGCCAAAAAAGGTGGGATTACTGGTATTATTGGCCCAAATGGATCAGGAAAAACCACGCTAATTCGATGTATTGCTAATATCCTAAAACCAGATCACGGATCTGTTCTTATTGATGGGAGGGATACTCGAATCTACAACAATAAAGAACTCGCGAAAGTTCTTTCAGTAGTTCCTCAGCTCACTAGTCTTGCCACAGGCTTCACAGTTTTCGAGACTGTATTATTAGGGAGGTATCCGCATCTCGGGATATTCCAACGTGAATCAAAAAGAGATTTTCATGTAGTAAATTCAACACTCGAGCGTGTGGGTATTTCACACTTAGCGAGACGAGATGTAGATGAGCTAAGTGGTGGG
This sequence comes from Promethearchaeota archaeon, assembly GCA_048939725.1. Classification (GTDB taxonomy): domain Archaea; phylum Asgardarchaeota; class Heimdallarchaeia; order Hodarchaeales; family Hodarchaeaceae; genus Hodarchaeum. The sequence continues at coordinate 3,323 of JBHLPG010000189.1, forward strand.
GAAAAACAACTTGTAACAATTGCACTCGCTTTGGCACAGGAACCACAGATTTTGTGTCTTGATGAACCAACCCTTCACCTTGACATCAATATGCAGTATAAGATTATGGATTTATGTAAAGACATTAGTCGAGACAAACGAATTGTTGTTATTGTTGTTCTTCATGACCTTGCTCTAGCTGGGTTGTACTGTGATGATCTTATCATACTTAAAGACGGTAAGGTGAAAGCCACAGGTTCACCTGATGAAGTTATTGTTGAGGAATTTATCCTAGATACCTATGGAGTCGAAGTAATAGTTGGAAAAGATAAAACGTCACATTTAAAGTACATTCTCCCAAAATTTACCTCTGGAGCTGGAGACTAACTAAGGAATATTTTCACTTCGTAAGATTTGGAAAGATTCTTCATCAAAGAGATCCGAATACTCATTTATGAATAATGTATTCCCAGTCATTTTCTCGATTATTATTCTTTTTATTTTGGGGATTATTCTAAGATTTTTCAATCTAGTGAAACAAGAAGACGCGGATATCTTTTTAAAGATAGTATTTTACGTTTCCTTGCCAGCATTGATTCTTGATACCATTCCAGCTGTTGAAATCAATCTAAATTACTTTTTTTTGCCAATAATTTCTTCCTTGATAATTATCATCTCGTTTTTGGTTTCTAGTCTAGTGGTAAAGTATCAAGAGTTTGACGAGAAGACCAAAGGTGTGTTTATTATCGGAACCATGATATTGAATCTTGGGTTCAATGTTCCTTTTGTACTTGGCGCTTATGGACAGGAGGGGTTCGCTCGAGCCACATTTTTTGATATAGGGAATATCCTCTTATTTCTATCATTAACGTATTATATCGCTCAAAAATATGGGGCAAGTGACACTGGGGAGGAGATATCATTCTTGAATAAGAAATTGCTAACATCTCCCCCATTAATAGCTCTACTTATCGGCGTTATACTCAATTTCACTGGGATTACTTTCGATACTAATGTTAATTATCTTTTAGACCTCTTAGGTGGGTTATTAACTCCACTCCTCATGTTGTCAATTGGGATATATTTTAATCCCAAATTAGAAAAAATATTTCCCGTCACTCAAGTTATTTTAATTAGAATGGGGTTGGGATTGATCTTGGGAGTTGTTTTTGTCTTTCTACTAGGATTAGATGACCTTTCTAATAAGATCATTCTTATTAGCTCCGCTGCTCCTGTAGGATTTAATACATTAACTTATGCTTCCCTTGAAGAGCTAGATAAGGAGTTTGCAGCTGACATCCTGTCAATTGGAATTCCTTTAGGGATTATCACAATATCTTTCCTATTAATTATTCTGGGGTGATCCATCAGTTAATTTATTGTATTCATTGTGTGCACTCATTTACTCGAGGGATATACCATTACATCCGCAATACCCCCTAGTATTCGAAAAATTCTTGACTCAGGCAGAGGAGAGATAGCTCAATTAGAGCGGCAATACCATTTATGGGTAGTCATCACAGTTTTAGCTGTAACTGCAGGTGTTCTCATGATTGGGGTTTCAATCATCCTGTTTCTCCTCGAAACAGAGGAGGATCTTTCAGTTGTCCGTATATTAATTGGTTTAGCAGCAGGAGCTGATTTCATTGTTTCTTATTTCGTGTTTCAGGAGACAATAGCCCGTAGACGATATCTTTTAGAAGTACAGAAAATGATGCTCCAAGGGCTATCGTTTTTAGATTCAGTCCGTCGGGGTTTTCGAGATTTATTTGGATAAATGAGTGATATGTAAAGTTCTAGAGAAATTGAAGTTTGTTATAAGTTTTAAACCTATCTACTCGAAGATTGAATATAGATTAACGTTTGAGTTATTCTATTATACTTAAAAGGTATTAAAAAGACGTTAAGATTAATCAACTCTACTCATTAAAAACTACCAAAAAAAAGAGGAAATTGTAAATGCCAGAAGTTCCAATACCAGGGATGGCTTTTAAGGCCAGCTTGACAAAAAAATCTGGAAGAAATGTTGTCGAGCTAATTTTTCGGGGTGATATCATTACCACTGTTGATGTATCGGGTGATTTAACCGAAACAGCCATTCGCAGTGCCCTCAAACAAGCATGTATTGAGGCGGACGTAGAACATCAAATCACTGAAGCAACATTAATTCAAGTGGCTGGAAATCTGTATAAACAAGCAGGAATCGGTGAAGGAAAAACCCTCATACCACAAGAATTTGAGTTAGGCGGAGAGGCGACAGAATTAGATCGGAAATTAGCTATTATCATTACTTCACTCCAAAAGCTCCACAAACGTATGGATAAACTAGAAACGCTACTTGAACTCTCTTCAGAACAAGAATAACATCAAAAATATTATTCCCCAACTAACACCCTTTTCATCAAATCATCCAAGGAGTGGCATTCGCGCCTACAACTGAGTTTAAACCTCGTTCACCTTAATTCATCTAAGGTAAATTTTACTTGAGTCAGTTTGAATGGCATAGTTAATTCTAAAAATTGAAGAACTCCTTTTTTGCTTCCTATAATAGCCTTATACTTATGAGATCTTGAGACAGGAATATTAAAGCGATTACAAAATTCTACAAAATCATCCACTAATCTAACTGAATGATTCCCAAATCCAACGTTGTATTGGTGCCAAGTATATCTGTTATCCCTTTTTTGATACCTTCCTATGTATCCATCTGTGTCGATTAAGCCTCGAATACATGAAATAAAATAGTTATCATCTGCCTTGATCCAATCTGGGACACCCACCTGCTTTTTTACTTTATTACCAGTCTTCAATCCTAGGTGTAATAAAGCCTCGACTCTTGCGACAGAATGAATCTTCAGATCAATAACTTTCTTGTTTTTTCTTTTATGAAATTTCACATCATACTTAAAGACAGATTTAACTAGCTTTCTAACCCATTCAATATATTCTTTGGCCTGAGAATGGATTGAAATGGTTATGACCTTTCGAGAAATTCCACCATCTCCAAGGAGAATACCTATAAGCTCTGCAGTTTCATTATTTAAATCAAAATCAAATCTCTCTTCCCAAAAGGGATTTGATATAGTCGGAATTTGATAACCTACTAGTTCTTGGAGTTTTTTGAAGCTCTCTATATTTATACCATATCCTTTGTATAATTGGCGCTCAATCTGAGTTCCGATTTCTTCCCTGATTTTCAAGAGAGTATATCCCCTTTCCTTCAAATCGGAATAGACTTTCTTCCAGGTATCTTGTTCTGCGTATATTCGCTTCAATAATAATTCATCACAATGAATTTTGTCATTATTCCTATTTACTTTCAATAATTATTGTTTAAGATACCTTAAATAATCCTAATTTTTTGATCTTTTATTTCCATTGAGAAAAATAGTATTTGTATTTGAAATCTCTCTCCCAATGTGATTGGAAAATAGAGAGTCCCTTGGCCGTGATTCGAACACGGGACAACCCGGTATCTGCTAAAGCCCAACTAACAGCCTTTTCATCGAATCATCCAAGGTGTGGCATTTGTGCCTACAGCCGGGGGCTCTGGCCAGGCTGAGCTACCAAGGGAGTGAATGACAAAGTAATGTTGAAAACGAATTTACTTTGGTTTTTGTAGTTTTTTTCACAAAAACTTCCATGAAGATTGAATTACTATTCTTTTTATATTCGTTATGATTACTTTGACTTTCTGTTTTAATACAATGCCTCTTTTTTCTGTTCTTCGCCAAATATTATTTATAATTAAAGCACTTAAACGTATGTACAATAGTTCGGAATATTGAGGTTTTCTATCTTCATGCAACAATCTCCCAATGAATGTCTGGTGCTATTATATTGGGATAAGAACACATGGTATGCACTTGGGGCTTTAAGCTCAAGTCTTCAACAGCGCAATCTTTCTTATGAAATAATCAGGGAAGATCCACTCCCTCAAATTCAGGCAAAACTAGAGCTAGGATTACATGTAATATACGGAGAATCTGCACGAATTACGACAATAGCTTCTATGAAAGAACGATTGGAACGTATTAAATCCCAGATATCCTCCTCGAGGTTATTAACAGTCATTGGCGGTTCTCATGCTTCAGGTTCTCCCGAAAGTATTTTGAAAATGGGAGCAGATCTTGTTATAATAGGTGAAGGAGAGGTTACTTTTCCTGAAGTAATACAGACCTGGAT
>JBHLPG010000190.1:0-7474 GCA_048939725.1 Promethearchaeota archaeon
TGAAGAAACTGTAGCTAATTCTTTTTTTTTACCTTCAGTATTAGCTATTTTTCGAAATTATCGTTGTAATGAAGTAAATTGGGACTGATATTTGAGATACCAACCAATAGGCGCAATTATAGGCACTCAAGATTTTCCATTAATAAAGAAGTAGAAGTTGATTAAACAGCTCTTTCAAATTGGGCTGTAAATATCAAGTGATACGGACAGCGAATCATATCGTGTCCGTATTTTCACTCTTACAATCTCAGGGTTTTTTATCGGTATGATTGTTGGAATCCTTGGTGTGGGAGGAGGATGGATTAAAACTGCGTATTGCAATGGCTACAGCTACATTTATGATCGTCATAACAGCTGCAGTGGGAGGATTAACTCACATTATCAATGGTAATGTCACATTTCTCTTTGTACCCCTGACTTTAGGTTTATTAATTGGAAGTGAGATAGGTTGTAATACCCATATTCGTTCTAAGCACATATCCTTGGTTGTCATAGACTCAATTTTTGTGGGATGACTTTTATTTAATGGCTTTAGCAAAAATTAGCGATTTTACTTCCGGAGTATCAGGCCACATTCCATAACCACTTGGTCCTTCATATATTATTGAAAAATTTAGTTTTTGATAGAATTGAACTGCTTTTATATTCCTTTCACTCGTTCCTAGATGAACTCCTTTTACTCCATTTTCCTTTAGATGATTCTCAAGGGTACTCATCAAATGAGTACCAATACCTTGCCTATGATATTCAGGAAGAATATCAATATGAAGATGCGCAGGATACGGAGCGAGGAGGATTTTTTCGTTAGGAATTTGGGGTTCAGACCCGAATATCTTCTTAAAATGCCAGAAGACTCTAAAAGTTTTAGGATGCCGCCAAAATGTAAATAGAAAAGCCCTTAGAGCTATTTTACGAATCATATGTTTACGAAATTGCTTTTCTTGTTGTTCTGAATCTAGACTACTTAAAATATATCCGATTACTTGTCCAGTTTTTTCATCCTCTGCAACGAAACAGTTTTCAGGTTCATAATCTGTATAATAAAGACAAAATAAGAGTCCAAATAGGTACGGATCGTTAAAACGACCGGCCGCGGTCTCTCCCATGTAACCTGTTAACCAGCAAACATTAATTACAGATCTTCGATCCTTTGGCTGGTAACTTCTAATTAGAACGATTGAGGTCCGCTCCTTTTATGTGTCAGTTTCATTTAATTTTGAAAGGAGTTTCTTTACAATTCGCCAAATTAAGCCCACAGATTCAATATAAACCCTCTCTTGGGGAGAATGGGCATCTTTGATCTTGGGGCCAATTGAAACAATTTGCAATTCAGGATCTATTCCCTTAAATAAACCTGTTTCCAATCCTCCGTGGATTGCTTTTAATTCCACATCTAGACCGTACTCTCGATTATATTCTTGTTTTGTTAACTTGAGCAACGGTGAGTCTAACTCAGGCTGCCAACCTGGGTATGATGGTTCTTGAGTAACTTCAGCTCCAACCCTCTCTCCCAAATCTTTCAACTCGCTTCGAATTCGATTCAATTCTTTATCATACGAACTACGTGTACTTGTAATGATTTCAATTGAATCGGAAGTTGTCTTAATAAGGGCAAGATTGTTTGATGTTTCAACCAGATCAGGGATTTCTTTGGAATAGGATAAAGCACCATGTGGGATCTCATATAACAGAGTTATAAGGGTGTTTGTTGCGGATATAAAGCTATCCAATGCTGTTTCTTGTAAATTTACGGATAATTTTGGTTCATTCTTCGCATATGACTGAATTTGCCGATTCCATTCTACAAACATCTCTTGAGTTCTAGTCGGATTATCAACGAGAAATTTACAATAACTATTACGGGGAATGGCATTATGTGCACTACCTCCACTAATAGAACAAATGTAAAATTCATTTACTTTTTGCCTGATATTGATTAATCCTTCAGTCAAAATTTTGATAGCATTAAGACGCGGTCTATGGATATCAACACCAGAATGGCCACCCATTAAGCCTCCCACCGTGAGCGTGAATCCAGTTAGTGAGGATTTACTCTTCCTTTCAATTGGTATGTTGAATTTAGTGTCTCCTCCTCCCGCGCTAGAAACTGTAATCTTTCCAACATCCTCAGAGTCGAGGTTGAGAAGAAGTTTGTGTTTTAAAAAACTTTTATCTAATCCAAAAGCCCCAGTTAATCCTGTTTCTTCGTCTACAGTTAATAAAACATCAATAGGCCCGTGTTGAATATCAGGATCGCTGATTACTGCGAGAGCTATTGCTACTCCTATCCCATTATCCGCTCCAAGGGTTGTTCCTTTAGCTGTCACGAAGTCATTTTCGATTATTATGGGAATAGGATCCTTATCAAAATCATGTGAACTTTCTGGGTCTTTTTGAGCAACCATGTCTAGATGACCCTGCAAAGTTATTCCAGGATAATCTTCACATCCTTTAGAGGCTGTTACAGAAAGTAAAAGATTTCCAGTAGAGTCTTCCTGCCAAGAAATCTGGTGTTCGTTGGCCCAATTTTTTACCCACTCACGAATTTTTTCCTCCTTTTTTGAGGCACGGGGGATTTTTGAGATATCCTCAAATATTCTCCAAACAATATCTGGGTCTAATCCCTTTAATATTTGATTTTCCAACTCTTTTCTACCTCTAAGAATTTAACCAAGAAATTTTGAGCTGATTATCAGTGGTAAATAATTCCTTAACAATCAAAAAGCCAATTATAATTTCACCGATGAACCCAGCTGATAAGATCATTAGAAAAATAATCACCTGATAGATAGCAGCGATAACTGGATTAACTCCTCCTATAATCATACCACTCATTAATCCTGGAATGGTGACAATTCCTAATACTGCTACACGATTAGTTGTAGGAACAAGGCCTGCTCGAAATGATTCTTTTAGGATAGGTTTTACTGAATTCCAGGCACTGTCGCCTAAGGATAATGCTGCCTCAATTGTGCCTCTAGATTTTTTGATATCAGATATTAATCTTTCAAGTACGATCGTGGTCATAACCATAACGTTAGCTATTACCATCCCTCCCATCGGGATAATATACGTTCCTTGCCTCTCAATTATTGATATAGGTGTTGAGTTAATGGTAAATAGGGGAGTAGTAACAATCACCATCACAAATATGCTGGCTACTGTAATCGCAATTAATTCTAGTTTGAAAATGTTTGGGTACGGAAATCTATTCTTTGCCGTATATGCTGCAAACACACACATGAATAGAAGAACCCCATATAGTATTATTATATCTCTCAATTCAAAGATAACTATCAAAATAGAAGCCATGATAAGAATCTGAACAAATCCACGGGAAAAGCTCCAAATGAAAACTCGTTCCAAATTCACTTTTTGCCAGTAGGCTAATAGTACAATTAATGTTAGAAGAAGAATAGAGAAAGCTATTCTAACTATCATTTCTAAAATTTCTGTTTCGGTGGGTAAGCTCAATTCATATCTACTCTCCTACTTTTTTCTTTTTGAAGAAACCTCTAATTTCCTCCTCGCTGTATTTTTGGAAGAACTCTCGGGTTGATGTTTTCTCAATGAATTCTCCATCCTTCAAAAATAACAATTGATCTGTTAGTCTTTTTGTTTGTTCTAATGAATGTGTAACTATTATTATCTTAATTCCATCTTCAGATAATTTTTTCAGGGTTTTTTCTAAAATCTCTTCAGAGGCAATATCTAGAGAACTGGTCGGTTCATCTAAAAGTAAAACATCAGGCTTATTCGCTAAACTTCTGGCGACTGAGACACGTTGTTGTTCTCCACCAGATAAGTTTTCAATCCTGCGATTGAGAAATTCACGAGGAAGCGCAACTTTATCTAATAGTTCAAGATAATCTTTTTCTGCAAGATCGACTCCCCATATACTTGGACCATAGCTTAAATTATCGAGAATAGTTTCTGGAAAAAGAAATGGCCGCTGTTGAACTAATCCAATTCTTTTCCTAAGCTCTCGGACTTCAAGAGTATCATAGTATTCCCCCTCTAAACTGATTTTACCTGCTGTTGAGGAAATTAATCGATTCATTAAGCGGAGGAATGTACTCTTTCCTGAACCTGATGGCCCTATGATGCCTGTAATTCCCTTTCGATCAATTCGGACCGAGATATTTTTTAGTATTTGCTTGTCATCGATCTCAAAACTTACATTTTTAAAGCAAATCGGACAATCATCATCAGTACTCTGTGTGTGATCACTAGTTGATTGATATTCCTTCAAATTCATCCTTCCTTGGATGTTCAATCATTTAGAAGTGATATTATCCTTTGGGAGGTTGATAAAGCAAAATAATCAGAGCCTAATTATTTTTTCTAGGTTCTTTTTTTTATAGAATAATCTAAATCTTATAGTTTAGTCTATATCATCTCTTTTTTGATATAAAATAAAGTTTTAACCCTAAATATTATATAGAATAATCTATAATGCAATATTCCAGAATCTCCAATTTTTATCGGCTTGATATATTGAGAATATAGAGAAGTCTCTTTTTAGTCGGGTTCTTCAGCTTAGATCCTTTTATAGGATAAACTATATAATATATTATTTCTAGAGAAAAAATGAACCCCATAGTTTCAAAATAAAATGCAGAAAGTGAATCGATAAATGCCGAAAGGAAACCGTTTTGAGACAGACCAAGAATTATACAGAAGAATATCGCTTTTTGACCGACCCGTTGCACTGAAAGAATTAGCTCAAGTTCTCAATTGGAACCCAGGTAAAGTTGATGGTGCAATTAATCGTTTACAAGAAGAAGGGAAGGTTGCTACAGTTAAGGTAGTCCCTCCTAAAGGGCATCGTCAACGGTGGGTTGGATTACCATCAAGAAAATATTATTGGAATGAATTTTTTCAGAAGAAAGTTATCAAAGATCATAATATTATTGTAGATGATCCTTTAGCAATTTTTGATATTACAAGTGATGTCCAGAGTTCAGAGAAAACCCATCAAATTGATCAAGATCTTATACCCATACTCTATGAATTTCAACCAAAGATTTTGGAAACAGCTGAGAAATTAGGGACAAATGGTAACGAACTATTACGCACAATTCTAACTGACGGACTAAATGAAAATACCCCTTTTTTTAAGGAACTGATTAGGGTCTTTACGCAAGTATATAGAGAAACGGAGAACCCTATCCTTAGAGATATGATTTTTAGAGCTCAACAATCAGTTAAAATGGGATAATAGATGTCAGATGATTTTTCATCTTCCATAAGCTTGTTAGCGGATCTTGAGCTTCAGGAATGTTCTAAGTGTAGGAAACCAACGGAAACAACGAAGTTAGTCAATGGTTTGTGTCCAGGATGTCAGAAAAAAACTAAACAACGATCAGTTCCAATTACCGATAAAAAGAAGTCACCAGTAAAAACAAGAAAATCGAGATCATCTAAAACATTGAAAGAATTAGAAGCTAGAATAAAAGAACAACAATTTCTGATTGAGACCTTAAAAACAAAAAATGAAGAATTAGAATCACGAACATCCATTCTCATGGATCGGATTCATGTCCTAGAGAAAGAAACCTCCCCACATGCTATTCATGAGAAGATAATTTTAGCCTATTATTCTTATCAAAAGAAAGATTATGAATTCTATACGGTTGATCAAGTAACCGACCAATTAATCCTAAGAATGATCATAATAATTGAAACATCTTTTAATAGTGCAGAACAAATCCAGGCGTTGGAAATAATAGGCAACAACTTTCTCCAGGGGGGTAAAGCTACTCCAAAGGGAGAGATAATTGACTATGTTCGAGCTCAAGCAGCGTCATTTAATAAAACCTTTTTTCCTCTAAGCAATGAACGGATCAGGAATATGGGAACAAGATCATTTCATATCGAAATTTTAACAGAAACTTACACTGAAGATTTAGTTCCAGTATATAAACCAACAATTATAGGGGAACGATTTTTCAGAATTAAATCCACTTATTTCGACGAAACTCAAGTTAGAAATAGAATAACAACTCCTTATGGAAGAAAATTAATAGCTACAAAAGGAAAAAAGCTGTATAAAGTCATTTTTGATCATTACATCAAATACAATAAACCAGTTACACGTCAAGAATTATTCAATCGGTATAACCTCGGAAAATATGAAATCGATAACTATAAACATAATTTAATCGAAGTAGGTTTGATTAAAAAAGTTCCTCTCGCAATCGAAGAGAGATATAATCAGGATCAGCGAATTCCTAGAAGCGAGATACCCTTACAACCTCGCTATCTTGGAGTACGGCCAAAAGATCTAGGTTGAAATCCCCTAGAAAAAGACATAATCTATTTTTTCTTTTTCCTATCCTTTCTCCATTTATTTGAAAAGAATGCCATTATTGGGAGAAGAAATCCAAAGCTAATAGAATTTAGAGATGATGAGGAACTAGTGGTAGTAGTAGTGAGTCCAGCAGAAGATGCTGTTTCCAATATACCATGAGAATAATAAATATCCATTTCATTCTCCCGGCCATCACTCCATACAACATGAGGAATATCTTTTGAGTCAACTTCTATTGAAAAATAATCTCCAGGTCTAGTGAAACTGCTTGAAGTATTTTCACTTGCAATATTGATGGGATCACCAAATATTATCTCTTCTTCGTTTTCTGGGAAAGTTATCATGCGATAATAAGGGCCAAAAGAGTCCTGGTGTTCATCATACCAGACGATATGGCACCGATTCTTAGAGTCAATATCCATCTCGGGTTGCCATTGATTACCAGTACTCTTAGGATTTACTTTGTAACGATCACTCCAGCTTTGTCCATAATCATCAGAATACCTTATAAAAATGTCCCATTCACCTTCTTCAGTGTACCTATCAGCCCATAATATGTACAGTCTATCATTTTGGTCAAACCGTATTACTGGTAAGGTTGCACGTGAAGGCTGTTGATCTGGAGATGTCTCAAATGTTGCATTCTCACTGAGTGGATTAATATCAATCGCTTCAGAAAATGTTTCACCTCGATCTTTTGAAGTCACGAAGTATACATCTCCCCAATCACCACTTGAAAACCAGACCCAAGCGACATAAACATCATTCTGACTATCAGTAACCACATAAGGCCCTAAATGATCCTCTGGGTGGGATGTTGAGTCAGCAATTACTCCAACTTCTTCAAAGTTATCTCCATAATCATTTGAGCGAGTCAAGCGAACAGTAGTAATGTTTGTGTTGAAATTAAGATCGTCATAAGCAACGTAGACAGTTCCGTCATTACTAACAGTCATTGTCTCCTTATCCGCGAAGCCTTCAGCAGTAGTAGCTGCAACTAAAGTCCATGTATCACCTTGATTAATACTTCTTGCAACAGTAATCTGCGATAACTCTTCAGTATTGACGGAATATTCTAAATAAGCATAAAACAAAACTTGATTATACCATACTAACCAAGGATCTGACTGGCCAGTATTTCCTTCAAACATTGGCATATCG
>JBHLPG010000019.1:0-24784 GCA_048939725.1 Promethearchaeota archaeon
TAATAATTGGCGTTTCCGTAGTGAAGATGACTTGTTAATAGCTATATCTGGTAGTGGTTTTTCTTCATCTGTCCTAAATAGGGTGGTAAGTGCAAAAGAAAGTCAGATGAAAGTTATAAGTATTACTTCCTTTTCTCAATCCCAATTAGTAATGGATTCTGATGAATTTTTGATTATAGAAGGGAGAAAACAACAAGCACCTCCTGATAATTTTCAATTAGATCAACAAGAAATGTATCTCCCAAAATTTGAGTATGTAACAGCTTTAGTGTTGGAATCGTGTGTCGCTCAGATTGTGAAAAATCTTGGAATTCCCGAATATACTAATCAAGGAACTTACAGTTTAAATATATAAAAATTGATTAGATCATGGTAGAGAGTTTTTTCGCGGCTCTTTTCATATCAAGAAGGACTAATCCTAATTTTGCGTCAACTCGTGCAATTCCCACCAAAACCGCATGTTCACCAGCATCACGAATTATTACCAGTCCATTTGAACCAGTTATAATCAACTGTTCCATGATTCCTCTTTCTAATTCTAGTACAACACGTTCTGAAAGAGAAAGGCTTGCTGCAGTCATGGCCGAAATTCGATCTTCATCAGTGTTGGTGTAGAGCGCACTAGCAATGGGGAGTCCGTCTCTAGTTACTACTGCTAATCCCTCAAGATCTGGAATTCTGCTTTGAACCTCCCGAAGAATTCTTTCAATTTGCTGCAAACGATCCATGATCTCTGCGTCGTCTTCTAGCATTCTTTACACCAAAAAAATAGCTTCATATGAAATACACTATAATCCACTATAAGTTTTTGCTCCTTAAAAATTATGCTTAATAGAGTGAAAAAATTATTCGATGCCTTAAAATTCAGTCTGTATCTTTAAAGTCTCTGAATTCCTTATTAATTTAGAAATAATTCGATAAAATTATCAAGGAATATTTGATTTTAATAAAATTGATGTAATTTCCAATTTGAATTTCTTTTTGATCACTTTTTTGGTTTTTATTGATTAAGACACCTATATTGAAAAACAGTTTATTGGAAAAAGGGAGGAATATTAATAAATCTCCCCTTATAGGAGCGTTTTACTTAAATTAACATTGGTATGAATTTAGTATAGGTTGAATTACAATGAAAGGTTCAGAAAAAATGGCTGTTTATGTTTCAACATTTGTTTTTGTCATAATAGGATATCTCCTATCTTTAATTGTATCTGATATTCTATCAGATGTTTTTACCCAGCTTGGAATCGATTTACTAACACCAGCACGTACAGCTTTACTTGTTTTTGCCATTGCATGGTTTGTTGTTACATTTTTATCGGGTTGGGGTTCCACACGCTGGATAGAAGAAGGAGAAAAAACTGGGATTATGGGTTTAATGTTTTTTATCCTATGGATCATTACTAGTTTCGCAATCGTAATTGCTTTTATTGTGAAGACATTACTCGAAGGTGATTCTGCATTGATTGATTTAGACTTGATGTTAGATCAATTCTTTTTCGCCTTGCCTCTAGCATTAGCTCCAACGATAGCAGTTCTCCTTTCAGTCAGTAACAAATCACGAACATAGTGAGAGTTTTTTTATTTCTCTCTTCTACTTTTTTATATAAGGTTTAGGTATTAAAATGACTCGTTTAGACGACATAGTTATTGTTTCAGCAGTTAGAACAGCTATTGGGGATTTTGGTGGTGCTCTGAAAGATTTTCGTGCACCTGACTTGGCAGCAGTAGTAATGAAAGAAGCTATAGATCGTGTAGGGATTCCAGAATTAATAAATCAAATTGATGATGTACGGTTTGGATGTTGTGTTGAAGATAATCGATACATGAACGTAACAAGGATTGCAGCGTTAAGAGCCAATATTCCTAAGGAGGTTCCAGCAGTTACGATGAATCGTGTTTGCACATCAGCTATGGAAGCGATTATTTCTGGTATGCATCAGATTCAAGCAGAAGACAAAAGTGAAATTATTCTAGCTGGAGGAGTTGAGAGTATGTCTACAATACCCTATTTATCTTATGATATGCGTTGGGGCTCAAGGTATTTTGATAAAAAGATGGTTGATGGGGTAATGGAGGGATTAAAAGCAGGAGGGGATAAATTAATGGGCATGACTGCTGAGATCCTTGCTGAAGAGTTCAAGCTTGAACGTGAAGAGTTGGATGAAGTTGCTTTACGATCTCATAACAATGCTCTTAAAGCAAATAAATCAGGACGATTTAAAAATGAAATTGTTCCTATTAAACTGAAAACTAGACAAGGGCCGAAATTTTTTGATACTGATGAGCATCCTCGAGAGTACTCAATGGAAGCTTTAGCAAAGATGAAGCCTGTATTTAAACCAGAAGGAGGAGTTGTTACAGCTGGAAATTCTTCTGGGATAAATGATGGGGCTGCTGCAGTAGTTATCATGAGTCAAACAATAGCAGATGAGCTCGGGGTTGAACCATTAGCAAAAATCGTTGGATATGGTATTGGTGGTGTTGAACCCGACCGTATGGGATTGGGGCCATTACCTGCCACGAAAAATTTATTCTCTAAGGTAACAGAATATACTCTTGATGATATCCAATTAATAGAAGTTAATGAGGCCTTTGCTGCCACTTACTTAGCAGCAGAGCGGGTACTTAACTTAGATCGTGATATAACTAACGTAAATGGATCAGGAATAGGTTTAGGTCATCCTGTAGGGTGTACAGGAACACGTATAGTAGTGACCTTACTTCATGAAATGCAGAAACGCCAGAATTCATTAGGACTTAGTACTCTCTGTGGTGGTGGTGGATTGGGTATGTCTCTATTATTGTCACGAGATATTTGAAATAAATTCTATCTATTCAGCTGCTTCCTCTTTGGGGTCAAGTAAACTATAAGATGAACTTAGAAAATCATCCAATGTCAGGCGGGTATCCTTTTTCTTATCCTCCTTCCGCTTTCTTGGTTTGGGAACAATCTGCAACTTTCTAGATAGACTACGCTTAGAATCAAATCTAATTTTAAAACATGCTTTATCTGGAGAGCAGTTTCCAATGAAACGTAATCTTCTACCAGGTTCGTGAATCAGACAGCCTTTACCAGGCTCACGACAGGTGCAAAGGAAAGATTTTTCCTTCTCTGCATTTTCTGAATTCAACTGCCTGAAAAACGAATCCCAATACATAAGAAGGACACAAACCTGCGTATCTAACTGAATATCTTTGCTAGATTACGAGAACTTCATCTTTATTAATAATGTCGGCTTATAATATTCCCGTCTTCTTAGAGAACTTATAAGAAGCCGTACTAACCACGTATTACCGTCCAACTTGAGCTTTTAATCGAAAATTCTTAGATAAAATTCATGTGGAACGATTATTTCACACTAAGAGAAAAACATTAAATCCTTAGAATCTTTGATAATGAATTTTTAATCACTCTTTACCGAATTTATAAGGTTCAACAAAATAGGATGGATAGAAGGAGAACAAGCAATAATATCGGTTGAAGCTAATACCAATGAATTATTTTGGAAATCCGTTACCATACCACCAGCTTCTTTTACAATAAGTGCTCCTGCAAAAACATCCCAAGAGTTCATTCCTGGCATTATATAGGCACCAAATCGCCCTGCAGCAACATAACAAAGTTCAAGTGCAGCAGCTCCAACCTGACGTACCTTATTATTTTGACTTTTGAGCTTCTCGAAAATTCTAACCATTTGTTTTCGTGAATTAATATCTCGACCGTTACCATATGCCAGAAATGAACTTTCTAAGGTTGCTTTTTCATTAATACTGATTGGTTGATTATCTAGGAAGGCTCCCTTATGGGTTCCAGCACTAAAAAGTTCATCTTGAAATGGAGAATAAACAACGCCTAAAAGTGGTTCATTCAAATGGAGTAATGAGATTGAAACTGCGAAGAATGGATTATGAACAGAAAAATTTGTTGTACCATCTAATGGATCTATCACCCACAAATAATCTGAAGAATTATTTTCTCGACCACTCTCCTCTGAGAATATATCATGACTAGGAAAATTCTCGTGAATAATGTTCTTGATCAAAGAGTCAGCTTTAATGTCAGCTTCTGTTAAAATACTCTGGTCCGATTTTGTAGTCATTTCGAAATCTTTGTAGAAAAGATTAAGGATTAATTTCCCTGCTTTTTGGGCAGCTTCAATTGCAATTTCCATGAAATTATTTGTCATACAAATCAAATCCAATTGTTATTCGGACTCAAATTCAAATTAACATATAATAGTTGTAGTAATATAAATCCTAGTATGATATGGTCTTGAACTGAATTTCCTGGACGGTTACAATATGGAAAAAACATCACTTTTATCAGGGGGAAAACATTATGACTTGCTAGTCAATTGGGAAAAGAGATTGTCACTTGAAATTCCATTCTTAGCGGATTTCCTTAGTAATTTTCAACCACCAATTAAAACTATCTTAGAAGTAGGGTGTGGTACTGGTCGTCATGCAAAAATTTTGAACAAGAATTTTGGATTTCACATTACGGGTATTGATATCGAACAAACTATGATTGAAGAAGCTAGAAGACGATTGCCTGAAGCAGAGCTGCTGGTTCACGATTTTTTAGACAAAAAAGTCCTTAATAAAAGGTTATTCGATGCAATAATAAGCTTAGGAAATTCAGTAGGATTAATAGCAGCAAATTCTGATTTTGAAGAAGTAATTAACAGATTCTCCCAGCTCTTAAAAAGACCAGGAGGTTTATTAATTTTCCATTTGTTAAATACAAGCAAAGAACGTCATGGATGGTCAGCTCCTCGCTCTATTGTTACACCAGAGGGGGAATTCATCTTTCTAAGAGGATTTTCAACATCCATTGACTTTATCCATCCAGAGATTCTCACACTTTATCGGCCTCAGAATGAAAAGAAATGGGAGATGAATTCAACTGGAAAAGCTAGCATACCTCGCATTAACAATAAAGAAATGAGTTCTCTCTTAAAAAAATATGATTTTAATAAAATCAGTGTATTTGGTGACTACCACAGAACCCCATTTAGCTCTTCAAATTCAATAGACATGATTTATGTCTGTGAAGCGAAGTAGGAATCTATATACAACATTTAATGAAGTTAGAGAGAAAATAGTTCTTGAACTCTTTCCTTTGTTAATTCCATGATTTTGTGATTTCTCCATGATCTCATTCCAGAAAAAAGAATGAAACCTGCTTTTTCATAAACACGAATTGCTGCAGGATTTAATCGATGAGGAGGTACGACAAAAAGCTCACACTCGGTCTTTGTAAAAACATATTGTACAACCAACAACATTCCTTTTGAAGCTAAACCTTTCCCCCAATAATGGGGCAAAAGTTTGATATCACCCATAAGTGCCTTTACTGCGTTTGGTTTTGACCATTTACCATAAGTATATGCTTCTGGTAAAGGGAAAAAGAAAGATTCTCCAAT
The DNA here is from genome assembly GCA_048939725.1 of Promethearchaeota archaeon. Lineage (GTDB taxonomy): Archaea > Asgardarchaeota > Heimdallarchaeia > Hodarchaeales > Hodarchaeaceae > Hodarchaeum. Next base: position 5,430 of record JBHLPG010000019.1, read on the forward strand.
ACAATCATCATCTAAACGTAATATTAATTGTGTATAACTATTTCCAAACCTAGCTCGTTTTTTCATATATTCTTTCCAAGCAGCTTGAGGATCGTCAGATCTTGACCATCCTCTCATTTTAGGAAACTCATCAGCATACTTCATAACATCAGGATTGTGCCAAAGATTAATTAGAAATTTGAGGTTATTCTTTTGCATTTCGGAGGCTGTAACTTTATTTTCTAAAATGTTCTCCACCAAGATTGTTGAAAACTATTCAATTATTTTTAGTTAGTAGACTTGGATAATTTTTTATTTTTGTGTATAAAAAGTAATTTATTCTGTTTAAAATTATCGTATAGAGATAATAAAACCAATTACTAAATAATTTATAAAAATATAGGGCGTGACTAGGATTATGACTCAAAAAACTGGTGGAGAACTAATTGTAGAGTGTCTTAAACAAGAGGGAGTGAAATATGTATTTGGAATACCTGGAGATCAATTGTATCCAATACTAGATGCAATATACAAGGATGAGTCAATTGATTTTGTGACTTTTCGACATGAACAATCTAGTGCAAATGCTGCAGACGCGTGGTCAAGGGTTACAAATCAACCTGGTGTGTGTTTGGGAACTGTTGGTCCTGGGGCTGCTGATCTTGTGCCTGGAGTTTACACTGCATTCGCTGATTCAATTCCGATGATTGTACTCACAGCTCAAAACCAAACATGGAATATTATGCCAGGTCATGGAATGACTCAGGATCTTGATCAAGTAAATCTATTCAAACCTATAACAAAATGGCAGGCACTAGTTTCCCCTTGGAGTCGAATCCCAAGTTTAGTTCAATGGGCGTTTCGTGCAGCAACTTCTGGTAAGCCTGGGCCAGTTTTACTTGATTTACCATCCGATGTGTTATTTGAGAAACACGATGTTTCAGAACTCTCAATGCCTGTAAGTAAACCAGAGAATTATCGTTGTCTTACTAATCCTGTAGCCTCAACTATATTAATTGAAAAGGCTGCGGACTTAATCGCTAAAGCAAAATATCCTTTAATACATGTAGGGGGAGGTGCTCTTCGTGCCAATGCAAGTGAGGAAATCAGGCAACTGGCTGAGTATTTACAATGCCCAGTGACAAGTTCGGTCTTTGCTCGTGGAATATTACCTGATGATCATCCTTTATTATTGTTGCCTGCTGGGTATGGGGCAATCGCAGCTCAATCTGGTGCAGATCTAATTCTATTAATAGGTGGTCGCTTTGGAGATCTAGATAACTGGGGTCGTCCACCCTTTTGGGGAGAATCAGAGTCACAGAAAGTTATTCAGATTGATATTGATCCTGAGAATATTGGATTAAATCGCCAGGTTGAATTAGGACTCATTGGAGACGCCAAAAGTTCTGTTACTCTTCTTTCAAAAGCTATAATAACACGAATTTCACCGCGTAAGCCCTCAGATTGGGTTGAAGAATGCCATAGCGCTCAAAAAGCTTGGCTTTCTGACTTTCTGGAACAGGGAGGCTCCAACCAGGTTCCTATTCACCCTCTCAGAGTGATCAAAGACGTACGGGATTTCTTTCCTCGTAATGCGATATCTATTGTAGATGGGGGTAATACAGGTGTCTGGGCTCATTATCTAAACAGGATATATGAACCAAATACGTTTTTATGGCCAAGTGATTCAGGACACCTGGGAGTAGGAATCTCTTATGCGATTGGTGCAAAATTAGCTGAGCCAGATAAGCAAATTTATGCTATAATGGGCGATGGTTCCTTTATGTTCAATGTTCAAGAATTAGAAACCTTACGACGATTAAAACTTCCTGTAGTAATCATTGTTTTGAATGATCAGGCCTATGGTATGATTAAAGCAGGACAAAAAATGGTTTACCAACAAAGGTACATAGGTGTTGACTTCTTTGATGTGCGGTATGATAAATTAGCTGAATCTATGGGTTGTTTTGGCATCCGTGTTACTGAACCCCAGGAAATTAATTCTGCTTTAAAAAAAGCACTTAATTCTGAACTTCCTTCCGTTATTGATATAGTTGTTGATAGAGAGATCAACCTAGAACCTCCAGATTTTGAAACTTTAGCTGGTATTTGGTTGGAAGGATGTAATTTACCAGAATAAAAAGAAGAAGTGATTGCAATCAATAAGAGCGGCGATTTTTTAAGATGATAAAAATACATCTTGATTTTTAAAAACTGTTAAACAAGAATCTAAATTAAACTAGACAAGGGAAAATTATTAGGATTCAAAGGCGAAAATTGCCTTTATGACATTGTATCGCGCTTTATCTATTGAAAATTTGAATGCTTTTTTGTAGTCCTGAGGAAAGTTGAAAATATGAGTAATCATCCATGAAATATCTACTATCCCAGAAGACATCATATCTAATGCCATATCAAAAGCATGTCTTGATTTTCTTTCCTCTTTTTCAAAAGTTGACCCAAAAGATCCAATAATTTGCAGTTCTCTTGACCAAATTAGCGACCAATCAACACTGATTTTATGGGGATTTCCAATTAATATCATGCGGCCACCAGATTTTGTAAAGCGTAAAGCGTCTTCGATTGTACTCGGTAGTCCAACACACTCAAATATGACATCTGCGCCTCCTCCAATGATTAGCTCTTTCTTTTCTAAAATCGGTTTATAAAGCCGAGTATCGAACTCTTCAGCAATCTTCTCATAATATCCTTTTGTGGCTTGAATAAAGGAGTCTGCTCCAGCTTTTTCTACTGCTAGCTTTCCTTGAAACTCATTTTTATCAATAGCAATTATTCTTGCTTTACTACCCAAAGCTCTCAGGGCGATGATAACCATCAAACCAATAACCCCTGTCCCCATAACAATAACAGTATCACTATCTTTGGGATAATTGCGTAGAACAGCATGGATTCCAATTGTAAATGGTTCTACTAAAACTGCATTTTCATTACTTACATTTTCAGGAACTTTGTATACTTGAGATTCATGTGCTAAATAAAATTGACTAAAGGCACCACCAGTATCCCGACACCAACCTATATCAAAAGCAGGACTGAGATTTCCTCCATCAAAATTTTCACACTGAACAGTATTACCTTTCTCACAATTTTGGCAAACAGGTTCAATATTTCTAGTTATACAGCTTAGAATAGGATCTAAAACAATCCGATCACCAATAGCTACATTAGAAACATTTGAATCTTGAACTATTCCAACATTCTCATGACCAAGAACGGCAGGAAAAGAACACAATGGCTCCAAAAGGGGGCTTTCTCGCAAAAGAATAGTATTAACATCAGAACCACATATTCCTGCATATTTTGTCTGAATTTTCACCCAATTTTCTCGCACAATGGGTTCTGGAATTTCTTCTAACCTTGTAGGAGGAAAAAAGCTTAAATAAGCAGATTTGGTTATTTTCCCAAGAAATTTTGTGGTGATATATCTAGGAATACTTGCATGAAACCTTAGTGCTTTCATGCACATTTAATCAAACAGACTCTTAATTAAATTGTTCGTTTATCTTTTCAAACAAAAATCCGTGTTAGAACTAATAGTTTAATACAATTAATCGAAATATATTATTAGAGGTTTTCAATTTGAATACGAACTTTCATCATGTAGGGATTGTAGTTAATGATTTAGAATCAGCTATCTCTAAGTATAGTAATGCATTTGGATTGAATAGTAATGAAATAAAGATCCATACACAATATTATGTGACAGGTAAGGAAGAAGAAGAATTTAGATATGCTTTTATCCCTCTAGAGGTAAATTGCTACATTGAGCTTGTTTCTCCTCTTACTGAAGGTCCTACTAAGAGATTTTTAGAGAAAAAGGGTGAAGGGTTATTCCATATCGCCTTCGAATCAACTGATATCTCACGAACAATAGCTGATTTTGAAGAGGCAGGTTTTCCTCTCGCTGGCAGGACTCCTACAGACGAAGTTCTTTCAGTTTTTTTCCATCCGAAATCGACTCATGGTGTTCTTATCCAACTCCTAAAAAAGGACGTTCTACTACCTAATGGCTCTCCTAATTTTGATATTTTAAGTTAAAGTGAGCAACAATAAATCAAAATTAGGAAAGTATGAAATGATACCAAAAGAATGGATTGAATGTTCAAGAGTTCTAGAAAAAGAAATCCAAAAATGTCCTCCCCTGATAAATTGCTTCAGCTTCATTATTAGTCTTTTGTTTCTATTCCCAAGTTTTTATCAAGAACTAGTTCTAGAAAAAAAGAAATTCATAGATCATATTTCTTCAGAATCTTCTTTTTGGGAGTTACAATGGCTTAAGGAATATCTTGAGTTCCGTTCGAATGAATCGTTGATCAGTTATTTACATCAAGAAGATTGGTGGTGGAAATTTCTTAAAAACATTAATACTGAAAAAGATAATCTCGAAGCATTCTTATTGTCACAATTTCATGAATCCCTAAAAAAACCGAAAGAAAGAAAATCTATTGGAATTTTCATTACCCCAAAAGATCAAATTAGAGTAGTATGTCAGTATGCTCTATTCTACTTCCTCAAAAATCATAATGACATTACTCTCGATGATAAATCACTATATCAACTCGTTTTCCAATGTAAATACCCAAATGGTTTTCATTCTAAGGATAATAATGTAATTGCTAGTATTCTTTTAAGTCTTAAGATTTTAGATCCGAGTTGTGGAACAGGATTGTTTCTTGCTGAGATGAATAATCTCTTATTATCATTAATTATTGCTAATCCCATTTATGCGGATATTCAACCAAAAAAGAGTTTCAAACTTATAAGCGATACATTTTTGCGACTTTATGGCTATGATATTGACGCAGATTGTGTTAAGCTAACCAGGATTATCTTGTTACACCAATACTTACAGAAGACAGATCACGATACACCATCCGAGAGAGATCTAAAGAAATTTGTTAACAAACTTAAAGTCTACCAAACTGATTTTCTTGATGAAGAAAACCTCACCAATACAAAGTTTGACATTATTATAGGGAATCCCCCTTATGTTCGGCATCATAGATTACTTTCTACTTCTATTAAAGGCATAAAAGATAGGAGAAATATTTTTCGTCATTTATCACCAACCAAGCAAATTAGATGGGATAAGAAGGCAGATTTGTATATTTACTTTTGGTTAAAATCAATGACACAAATAATTGAGAGTGGTGTCATAGCTTTCGTTTTATCTCGAGCTTGGCTATCTTCCCGATACACTAATCCACTAAAGCAGGTGTTTATAGATTCTTTCTCATTAGATCTTGTATTAGAGTTACCATTCGAGGTATGGGAAAGTGCAGAAATTCGTACGCATATTGTCGTGGGGCATAGAGTAAATGAAAATAATATCCCTGAACAAACAACGATTATTGTATGGAAAAAATCTCTAGAATCTTTATTATCTCATGATTCATGGGATTTTATTGAAAATTTAGAGTTTTTTCCAAGAATGGATATGAGACTATCAACAAAAGAAACAGAATCGTATCGAATAACTATTATTTCTAATATTAATCTTCTAATGATGAATTCTGAGAAATGTTTTCCTTTTCTGAGATTAGATTATCTTACGATGTCTAAATATCTTATGAAATTACTTATTGATAATGAGAATCAATTTTGTTTACTAAAGGAGCTTGGAAAATTAGAAATGGGATCAACAACTGGAGTAAACCGTTTCTTTTATCTCTCAAAACAAGAGCTAGATCATTATAGAATCCCTAGAGAATATTTATTTCCCATGACTAAATCCCCAAAAGAATGGAAGACCATTTTCTCCCCATCTAAAGAATTGAAATATTTCCTTCACATTCCTAAAAACCTCTCCAATGAAAGTCCTCGTGGATTACTTGATTATATTAATGAAATTCAGAATGACGTTTTAAAACGACCTTATTTCAAGAATAAAAGCATAAACAATTGGTATAGAGTACCATTAGTACAACCTGAAATATTAATTCCGAATATGATATTCAAACGTTCTTTTGTCGCCTTTAATGCTGATAAACTTCACATTGACAAACAGTGGATTGGTTTCTGGACGGATAACCAAGATTGGTTATTTTTTCTACTAGGCTTCTTAAATTCAACATTAGGGGTACTACTTAGAGAAATACAAGGAACCCGAACTCTTGGTTTGGGGTCACTAAAACTTTCTTTGCATGAATGTCAAAATCTCCTAGTGATAGATCCTAGAAAAATACCAAAAAATCTTCTCTCTAAATTTCAATCTTGTATTCTAAAACTTGGCACGATTAAAATAGAATCGATTCAAAAAAATAAAGATATAATATCAAGATACTCCAAGATTCAGAATCACCTCGATCATCTTGTTATTGTTGAATGTTTAGGACTGAATTCTCACGATATTGAAAAAATACAGAAGATTCTACAGTTTGAATTAAATTGGAGGTTTGCTAAAGAGAAACGCAATTAAATTGATAAAATACCATTAGAAATAGCGAAATGAAATAAATAGAAGGACATTACTTATGAAAAAGCAAGTAATATTCCATCATGATTACTATAAGGTTTATACATCCGATCCAGCTGCTAATGCTGGGCGTATGGAGGCTGTTATTGATGAATTACAGGATTTTAAATTAATAAATCCTCAACCAGCGGTAGATGAAGACATTCTACTCGTTCATACTGAGAATCACCTTCTACGTGTGAAAAATTCCCGTGAACAAATTTATTCTATGGCATTGCTTGCTGCTGGGGGTGCAATCTTAGCAAGTGAAATCGCTTTCATCCAAAATAAACCCATGTTTGCTCTGATACGTCCACCAGGTCATCATGCTAGTCCAGAAGGATTTTGGGGATTTTGTTATTTTAATAATGTTGCAATTGCAGTCAAGAAGCTACTTTTTGAGAAAAAGATAGCTAAAGCAGTAATAATTGATTTTGATCTACATTTTGGAGATGGAACTCATAATACTTTTTCTACAACTCCAAACGTGAGATACTACCACGTTGAAGGGAGAACACGAATGCAATTCATTCAAAATATAAAAGATTTTTTTATAAACCTTAATGACATTGATTTAATTGGAGTTTCTGCTGGTTTTGATAGACACGAAGATGATTGGGGTGGATTATTAACAACTGAGGATTATAAAGCAATTGGTACAATTATCCGTGATTTCTCAGAAAAACAATGCCCATGTCCACGTTTCGGAGTTTTAGAGGGAGGTTATAATCATCGAGTTCTTGGAAAGAATGTACGGGCATTTCTTCAGGGTTTTTATTAATGTTTTAAATCAAATTATAACCCAAATTTCCAAATAAAAATAAATCATTTCATTTGGAGGTGAATATAAACTAGTATTGCGATAATTGAAGCAAGACTGGAATATGAGATAAAAATTCTTTGATAGGAAAATTTTCCATGCTAGAAGCAATAAAGGTCTTTTTAGTTGATGATTCGGCTGTAGTTCGACACCAAATCACTAAAATAATTGTTGAAAGTCAAAGAAACATAAAAGTAATCGGGGGAGCTCCTAATGGAAAAGTAGCTTTAATAAAAATGGCTTTACCAAAATATCGCCCTGATGTTGTGCTCGTTGACGCTATTATGCCTGAAATGGACGGTTTTGAAACAATAAAACATATTATGGATCAATTTCCCACTCCAGTAGTCTTAGTTTCTGGTTTAACGGAAAGAGAAGTTAATCGTTCTCTTTCGAATTTAGGTATGACCATTTTTGAATCGGGTGCTGTAGAATTTGTCCGAAAACCTGATCCAATGATTCCAAATGATATTAATCGCTTTAAGAGAGAACTTTTATTCAAAATTTCTAATCTTTCACATATTGATTTAGCCCGTGCTTATGCGGGTTTTGATTTTAAGTCTTTTTTAAGAGAAGAGGAAGTTCAAAAGCCTCTTCAAGACACTAAACCAGGGGTCATATCAAAAAAGTTAGGTGATTTACTACTCATAATTGGAGCCTCTACAGGGGGACCGCGAGCAATATCATTAATCCTTTCAAAATTGCCAGCTAAATCTCCTCCTATTATAATTGTACAACACATGCCTGAAGCAATGGTAGATCCATGGGTGAAGAGGTTACAAAGCTTATACCCTCATTTAAAAATTAAAATTCCAAAAAACAAGGAAAAGATTTTACCAAATTGTATCTATATAGCACCTGGAGGAAAACATTGCGGTATTAGAAAAAATAAGACCTTTCATTTATTCGAGGATGTACGAATTAATTTTGTCATTCCAGCGATTGATGTTACATTTGCTGATGCCGCAAGAGTATATAAACAAGATGTTCTTGGAATTGTACTTACTGGTATGGGAAAAGATGGTTCCACAGGTGCAGAGAAAATCAAAGCCGTAGGTGGAAAAATTTTTGCTGAACATGAATCTACCTGTGTTATCCCTTCAATGCCCAATGCAATTATTGAAGGAAAGTATGCAGATGAAATTGTGCCTTTACATAATATCACACGAGTAATCGAAAGCTATGGTTGGATTTAATCTAAAATTCTTTATTTCAAGTGATATGCTTTAAAAATATTAACTGGCTTCCATTTGGAATTATAGTAGACAGTTAATATAATTTTCATTCTTTTTCTATTTTGCTTTCATGATATTTGTGAATGTTTTTATATAGTAATATAATTCATATTACTGTACAATCATTGAGAAATACTATTTTGCTTCATATTTATAAAAAATTATTAATTATGACCTCTAGGAAAATAAACATTTCATGAGGTGGAAAAAATATCTGTTGAAAAATTAATTGGGGATATAGATGATAAAGAAAAAAAGGAGGGAGAGATCAACGTATCTGTACATGAAATTTTATTATTAAACAAGAGTAGTGGTCTACCAATTTTTTCAAGAATTTATAGAGAGACTTCAGGAAAGGATCCAACATTAATTGCTGGTTTAATGGCAGCTATTGTCCAATTTGGGGAAATGATTGGCAATAATATGGAGTTAAATGATATTGGTACTCGTGAGGGTACACGAATTTTTGTCAGAAGTCAGAAAGATTTAGTATGTTTACTGACTATTGGTAATTTTCCAAATGACATTACAAGTTCTAAGAAATTTGTCGACATTGTAAATGAGCTTTCTACTCGTATTTTTGAAACCATAAGCATGATGTTATCTATACCTGTTTATGAGTCAAATTCTCCCCTGGAGTCCGTTAACGTTGTAGTAAGTGATACTACATTAGATGGGCCAAATATGTCAATCTTTCCTGAATTAGGTAAAATTATAGATAATGTTGTTTTGGAAACAACGACTCAATTTTACGATCACGAGGAAGAGGAAGATTTAGATTTGGATGCTATGGTTGAAAAGGAACTATACGCAATGGAGGAAACCAATTCGACATATCTCAAGTCAGAATACTCTGGAACTACTCAGGAAATTAAAAAAGAGAACGTATCAGAGATTAGAAATTTCTTTTCCATTTTTTCTAGATTTAGTGATACAAAAAGGTGATTTAAGGGATGACAACGATAATCCAAACAGAAAAAGTAAAAAATAGACACCTCATTTTTAGAATTGCTAACGATCTTTATGGACTTGAAGTCCATTATCTAAAGGAAGTATTTCAAACTGGGAACATTTTAAAATTGCCTAGGACTTCCTCAGTCTTAGAAGGAATTGTAAATCTTCGTGGGTATATTGTTAGTATATTCAACCTCTCTGTACTTCTTTGGGGAGATGATTCTCGAAAGGAAGAAGGATCTAGTAAAAATAAATCAAGTTCTAATATAATATTACTGGTCACAATTAAAGATCAAGATATTGGAATTTTGGTGGACCAAATCCATCAATTGGACACCATTACGGATTTCAAAACCAAAGATGATTCCTATTTTCAGGAAAGAGTATTGCTAAATCCCTCCTTAATTTCAAAGATTGGCTTTTTAGAAAATAAACATACTGTATTCATTTTGAATTTAGAAGAACTATTAGGAGATTTTATTACTTCGAAGAAGTCAGATAGACCAAAGACAACAACTAGTGATGAAGATTTTAATTTTGATTTTGATCAATACACCTTACCTGATCCTGATGAACTTTCAGAAAAATTATCTACAGAAGCTTCCACTAATTTTGATATAGATCAACTTAACCTTCCAGAAAATCTCCAAACTGATGATTTTGATCTAGATAAACTTGAGATTGAAGAGAAAGAAAGTAATGAAAAAAAGAAGAATATAACTAAAGAAAGCAAAGAGAAGGGGAAACCTAAGAAAAAGAAATCGAAAAATCCTGAAAATTCTGCTAAGGAAACAGAAAAATCCGAAGAAAAAGGTACAACAATGACACCAGAGGAAACTAAGGAAACCGAAAAGAGTAAGGATTCCAGTACAGCTAGTAAAACAGAGGAAGAAGAATAAGAATTAACAAGTGAATTGTGCAGTATTGTAATAAATAAAAGTCGTTGCATATAAAAGGTGAAGATAATTTTTACACCCAGGAACATAAGAAAAGGTACAAGAGAAAAAATAGAAGAAAATTTTCTCTTTTTCTCTCTTCTTGGTTATAATTATGCATTATTTAGTTCTTCCGTAATTCAAATCCTCCAAACAATTACAATCACACCAGTTTCTAATACTGTTCCTTACTTCATGGGATCTACCACTTTTCGAGGTGAAGTGGTCCCAGTCATCGACTTACAATCCTTTTTTTATGGTGGACAATTGAACCTAACAACTAGACGTTCCGAAGTTCAATCTAATTACATTGTATTAGAGTATGCAGGGAAATTTGTAATTTTCCGCGTCGAAACCGTTTTAGGATCCATAAATAAACCTGAAGAATCACAAATGACAAATTTGGTCAATTTTGCAAATCCTGAAGAAAATTCATATTTTGTCAAGGCATTTCTTTCCTCAAACGACCAAATAATTGTCTTAATTGATAATACACAAATCCTTGAGAGGATTATTTATGAGCTTGATCAATCGCAAACTGAATTTGTTTCAGAAAATCAAGCGCTCCTAGTTCCAATGGATTTACCTGAGGCTATAGAAGAACTCAATATCGATCTTCGTCAAAAGCTTTCTGTACCAGTTCCAAGTACTACTGATAGAGGTATACAACGACCCGCCAAAGGTGCCAAGAAGACCCGAAACACAGCAACCTTGGTTTCTGTGGAAAACTTAGAGATTCTAATTCCAAATAATCAGATTGTTGAGATCTTTAACACTCAAATCGTCACCGAGATACCAAATGCGCCAAAAGCAGTTGTTGGGACAACCAATTTCCGAGGAAAAGTCATTAGTGTTTTGAATCTCGCTGAAATATTGATTCCTACTTCTTCTGACAAAAATCAACAAAAAACAAAACACCAACAAGGTACCCAAACAATAATTCTTGAAATTGCAGACCAACAGGTTGCTATCATTGTTGATGAGTTCCGTGAGATAGTTGAGCTGATTGAAACTGATATTCGCCCTGCAGTTGGACCTACTAGTGACAGAACTCTCTCATATTATTTCCAAGGGGTCATGTTAGATCGTTCAGGACATATTATATTGGTGCTAAACGTTGACTTTCTCTTCCAAGCGATTTCCGACCTGACAACACTCGATAAAAAAATCATGCAGAGAATTTTTTTTGCTACTCCTGCAGATGGAGACGACTTGAAAAAGAGTACGATGAAGCAAGGGGCGCTTGATGAGAATGCTCTTGTGTTAATCACATCATTGGAGAATGTATATGCTCTAGAGAGCTCTGTAGTCATTGAAATACTCCAAAACTTGATAATTACATCAATAGCTAATAGTACCCCCTATTTTATAGGTTCTACTACCTTTCGTGGTGAGGTTACCCCAGTTATTGATTTAGAGTCCTTTTTTTATTGGGAATATGGTACAAATATTAAAGCCTCCCTAAAGGAGGCTCAATATAGCTACATTGCATTAGAACACATTGGAAAGGTTATTATTTTCCAAGTAGGTTCGATCTTGGGATCTATCGGTAAGCCAGATGAATCAAAAATTACAAGTTTAATAAAAATTGAAAATGTTTCATTCTATCCAAGTGCATTTTTATATAATGACCAGATTGTGGTTCAGCTTGATCACAAAGAAATCTTAAATCGAGTGGTGTATGAACTAAAACAGTTGCAAACCCAATTTGTTGAAGAAAATCAAGCACTCCTGGTTCCAATGGAACTACCCGCAACTTCAGAAGACCTAAATATTCCTCTTCAACAAAATATCTCGATTGAAAGGTCTATTACTAAAATAAAACCAATTATAGGTATCGATGCGGCTCAAGACCATAGAGATAAAGGAACTTTAGTTTCTGTATGTAATTTAGACCTTTTAGTGAAAAATCATTATATTCGCGAGATCTTCCAGATTTCTGGGATTACTAAGGTGCCTAACGCACCTAAAGCCATTATAGGGACATTAAATTACAGAGGGAATGTTATCCCAGTCTTAGACCTAGCGGAAATTTTATCACCTAGTTTTGCTCCACCTTCTGAAACCTTTAATAATGAAGCTCTAATCCTCGAGGTTCAGAATCAATATATTGCTCTCATTACAGACAAAATTCAATCAATCCACGCTATTGAAAAAGCTGGGCTTCGACCGATCATTGAATCTGCTGATGGAATAATTCATCAACACTATTTCCAAGGTGTAATGATTTCTCCTTCAGAACAGATTATTTTAATATTAGATGTTGAATATCTATTCCAAATAGCTGAGAATCCCATCCTTTTAGAACAGGAAAGCTCTCAACTACTTTTCTTTAAAAATCCAATACAAAAATCATTTCATCGCACTCATGAGGTAAAACGAGAAGGGCTATTATTTGAAAATAACGGATATATCTTCTTTTTTGATTCTCAAAATGTCATTCAGGTCATTAAAGAGGACTACTTTTTATTCAAAGATTATCCCCATGCAGCAATTAAAGGAGCAGCAATCCATACAACAATTGTTCCGCTTATCGATTTCACCATACTCTTGAGAGAAAAGAAACAGAACGACTTTTCTTTGAATAATGCTGTTGGAATTCTAATAACTGAACCCAAAAGTAATACTGAGGTTGTCCTCCTCGTTGATAACATTATAGATAGAATTGAAATTAAGAATTGTGAAGTTTTTCAAAATTACTTAGGGATTTCCAGAAAAACACTCTCACCAATCATTTCTGGATTTTTTTCATATCAAGGAAAGCTTGGCATGATAATGAATCCAGAGTCTATCCATATCAAAATTAGAGAAATCATGGAAAAGAGTTTATCATTAAAAGACATAAGAAATGAATTTACAACAACACTTCTACCAGAAGAAATTCAATTTCTTGAGGACGTCAAAGCTAAACAGAAAGAACTCGAATTACTGTTATTTTATCAACACGAAGGTATACGTTTTGATTTCTTTGTTTTCAAATTACAAAAATATGCATTCTCAATTGATGTCTCTTTCATTAGAAGAGTATTTAGTTCGTTGGAGTGGCAAAGACTTAATGATAAATACCATCCAATCATTGGCACTGCAATAGTCAACGAGGTCGAAGTCCCAGTTTTAGACTTAGCAGCGTTAGTAATCAACTCTATCAACCAAACTGGATTTCAACAGAACAGTTTTCACTTTTTACTGGACATTGAAAATCAATTGTTCTTAGTTCCAACCAATGATATCGAAGGGGTGTTAACAAAATTTGAAGAAGAGTTAATTCCTTGTGGGGAATCATCAATCTTCTTGGAGGAGAAAGAAACTTGTCAAAGAATGTTTTCTCATGAAAACATATCATCTTCAATATATATTATTGAAAATGAATTTCTAAAAAGAATAATATCAAAAAAAGATCTTGTAACACAGTTAAAAGAGATAAAAAATGAATTGAAAAAAAAGGATTGAATTACTATGGCAAAAGTATTGATTGTAGATGACTCAAAATATCTACGGTTAATGATTCGTAAAATACTAAAAAAACATGGTCATACAGTAGTGGCAGAAGCAGAGACAGGAATTGAAGCTATTGACCATTATAAGCAATATATGCCAAATGTCGTAACAATGGACGTAGTTATGCCAAAGATGAATGGATTAATGGCTGTTAAAGAAATCATGGAGATGGATCCAGAGGCAAGGATCGTAATAGTAACTGCACTAGGACATGAACCACTTGTACGACAAGCTTTGAAAATTGGTGCAAAGGATTTTGTTATAAAACCCTTTAAAGTTGATCAATTAGTCCAAGCTATCGAAGGAGCACTAAATTAAAGGCTCTGGGAATTTCCCAGCTTTTTGTGACCAGTAGATTTTCTGAATAAGGTCGTGATATAATGAGCGAATTTGAGTCAGAAGAATTCATGAATGTAATGATTCTCGAATTAACAGAAAGAATCGAGGAATTGAATTCAGGGTTGTTGGTTCTAGAAAAGGATCCAACTAAGAAAGATGCGTATGAAGTTATTCTTAGAGTACTTCATAATCTTAAAGGTCTTTTCTCTTTGTCAGGATATCCAAAGATTAGTTCCATTACTCATAGTATGGAAAATCTTGTTACTGATGTTGATGAAACAAGTATTTCTAATGTTTTGAAACTGTTATTTACTTTTGTTGACGAATTAGAGAGATTTAAAAAGTCCCTAAAGGGTGGGGAAACTCCTGAATCCCTCCAATTTGACGAGTTGACTCAACAAATGGCCTCGATTGATGAGTTCATGATAAATTTAGGTAGTAAACTCCAGATTCGAGTTCTTTACAGCCCAGATTGCAAAGTAGTCAGTGCTAGAAGTTTAGTACTCATTAAAAAACTCCAGGAAAAGGCAAGCATAAATAATACCAACCCTCCACTTGAGGAAATAGAAGCAGGGGGTTCATTTAAAGAATTAGTTATTGAAATAACTACTCAGGAGGATGAAGAAGTTATTAATCAGATTGTAGAAGAAGCACCTGATGTTATATCTGTTAATGTATCACGCATCTTAGAATCAGTCGCTACTGCGGAAAAATCTGGAAAAATGGAGGAAGCTCAAGAAGCACTAACAGTCAGAGTCAATCTTGAGGATTTAGATCACATTATTAGGCTATTAGGAGATTTAGTAGTTTCTGGGCAGTTTATCAGGGAGATTGGGGAACAACAAGCATATTCTAGGTCGTTTAAGGAGAACTTGTCAAATTTTGAACGAACTATCGCAAATATTCAAGACCTAGTTATTAGAATGCGATTGGTTCCTCTAGAAACCATACTCGCAAGATTTCCACGTATGATACGTGATTTAAGCCAAAAAGAAGGGAAACACGTCGATTTTATCATTACTGGTAGAAACATTGGTGTAGATCGCTCAGTTATTGAGAAACTTGTCGATCCGCTTAACCACCTGCTTAGAAATGCACTTAGTCATGGGATAGAGATACCAGAAGAAAGGGTCAAAAAGAATAAAGATCCGATGGGAATTGTCAAACTTACAGTAACTCATGAACGCTCTGATATCATTATCGAAGTACGGGATAACGGTCAAGGAATCGATTATGAAAAAATACATGCAAAAGCAGAAAATCAAGGATTAGTAACTCCAGGTACAGTGTTAACAAAAAATGAGATTCATTCGCTATTATTTGACACTAGCTTTAGCACTGCTGAAGAAACAACAGAGATTTCTGGGCGAGGGGTTGGACTTAGTGTTGTAAAAGCAACAATGGAATCAATTGGAGGAAATATTGAAGTTGATTCGGAATCTGGGAAATATACCTCTTTTCGACTCATTATACCATTATCAGTAGCTATAACAAAAGTTTTGATGTTATCAGTTAAAAAACATCAATTTGCAATTCCAATGGCCAATATTGAGCAGATACTCTCCGTTCCAATTGGAAAAATTCTTACAGATCCAAAAACTACCTCAAAATCTATTATTGTTGATAACACCACCGTTCCTATTATTGACTTACGTGAACGGTTGAAATTTCATTCATCTCAAATAGAATCTGATGTTCAAATAAGTCAGCAGGGCATACAAAAAGAAATCGTAGTTTTATGGAGAAAAGGGAATCGTAGCTTAGGGTTTTTAGTAAACGAATTATTAGGGGAACGTGAAGTTGTTATGAAACCTATTCAAAACTTCCTTAGCCAGATAGGCGCGTTTTCAAGTGCCACTGTACTAGAAGGGGGAAAGGTTGTATTAATAATTGATCCAATGAACTTCTTGGAGGCTAAAGTCCTTGCATGATTCTGAATTTAAAATAGACAAACTATCCGAATTTCACCTCGACGCCCTTCAAGAGGTTGGAAATATTGGCGCTGGACATGCTGCTATTGCTTTGACCCAATTTCTAAATCGATCGACGTATATGAGTATACCAAAAGTTGCCCTCCAGCAACTGCAAGATATTCCAGGAATTATTGGAATGCCCATTGATCAAGAATTAGCTATTATTTCTTCTACCACAGTTAGTGACCTATTATATACGTTATTAGTCTTTCTTGATTGGGAAAGCGTTAAAAAAATCATAGACCTCATGACTTCCCAACCTACGGATGATATCCTAAGTATTAGGGAATTAAATCCTTTGTTTCGATCACTAATTAAAGAAACTGGATCTATTCTTTCATTAAAATATATAGAAGCTCTAAATTATTTTCTAAAAGCGAATTCATTTCCTTCGCCTCCCAGATTACGAATAGGTACATTGATTTCTTGTTCTGAACATGAATTAAATGATATTCGTCAAAATGTTAATTCTGTGTTATTTATCGAATGTGATGTCTTCACGTCAGAGAGAAATATTGCTGTAGATTTAGCTATTGTCCCTCATCTTGAAACCTTTGAAGATTTCATGAAATCATTGTTTGGAGAAGAAAATCTAATGTCATAATGGCTTTATAGAAGGACAAATTTCAAATCTTTAACGCGAAGAATCGGATATATTAACGAAAGAATTAATCTATGATTTAGATGATTAAATCCATCCTAATCCTCGGATAGAAGTTGGAATTTTGTGCAAAGGGGAAATTCTATCTGCGAGGTTTGCATCTATTACAGCTTTTGGCATAGATGGAATAATACATGTAGATTCATCCTCTGCAATTATTTTCCCCCCATGATTCTTAATTTTTTTGGCTCCTTTAAAACCATCTAGACCCATTCCAGTGAGTATAATTCCAAGTGTATCCTCCCTAAAGGTTTTAGCAACAGATTCAAAAGTAACATCTGCAGCAGGAATAACAAAATTCACTTTTTCTCCTGTCTCTAGTTTAATTCTTTTATTTTGATTAACAAGACAATGCTTTCCAGCAGGAGCAACATAAATGTGATTGGGCTTTAGTAATATTCCATTATTCGCAACTTGAATCTTTAAATTAGAATACATTTTCTTTAATCTAGTTACCCATGGTTTCACCATTCCAATTGGCATATGTTGAATAACAAGAATCGGTGGAAAATTATGAGGTATCATAGAAAGTATCATCGAAATTGCTCGCGGTCCCCCTGTTGAAGCTCCAATAACAATAATCTTTGATTGATGTCTATCTTGAATTACTTTTGGTGGTTCCTTTACCAAAGGTTTTACTATTGGTTCTTCCTTTACTAAAGATTCTATGTTAAAAATAGAGAATATTTTTAAAAAGTCAATTTTTGAGAGGTTTTCAACTTTATGAATCAATTCTTTTTCAAATCGGTTAACGTCATTGGGAACCAAAGGTTCAGGTTTTCGAACAAATTCCACTGTACCAGATTCGAAAGCAGCGACTCCTAGTTCTGATAAAGCAACATCAATTTCTTCTTTCTTTCTTAAAGCCGAAATTACAATTACAGGAGTGGGAAAACGATCCATAATATGGTTGATAGTCTCTATTCCATCCATTTCAGGCATAACAACATCAATAATAACAACATCTGCTTTGTTCTCTGGGAGTATCATTTTTTCTAATGCTAATCTCCCATTAATAGCGGTACCAACAAGCACAATATTTTTCTTACTATTTTTAATCATTTTAGAGATTTGCTGCCTCACGATCGCTGAATCATCAACTAAAAACACTCTTATTGCGTCTTTCATTGTTTGAAATTCCTTTTGTAAGAAAATGATTCCTCTGGCTTTGCACTAGTACATCAGATATATGATACAAAAATATGAATGAAATACTATTAAGGTTTGTAAATAAAAAGAAAATTAAAGCACTATGAATTAATTCATTTTATTAACAATATCTCTCTTTTTCATTAACTATCTGTAACTATTTGATCTCTGTTTCCCTTTTTAAAAGAGTAAAAAAATCTGTTACATCGATATTGCCACCAGATAATATTAACCCAATTCGTTTCCCCCTAAGAGATTGATAGTATTCCGCTTTTATTTTAAAAAGCCCAGCTAGAGGAACAGCTCCAGATGGTTCAACAACAAGCTTCATACGTTCCCAGATGAATTTCATAGCATCTAAAATTTGGAGCTCTGAAACAGTAATTATCCTAGACACATTTTTCTGAATTATTTCAAACGTAATGTCTCCTAATGAGGTTCGGAGACCATCAGCTATAGTATTTGGATTAATTGATGGGTACAACTTACCATCAGTGATAGAGCGAAAAGCATCATCAGCATTTTTTGGTTCGACTCCAATAACTTCGGTTTCAGGACAGATCCCTTTAACTGCAATTGATGTCCCACTAATAAGTCCCCCTCCTCCAACTGGAGCAAGTAATAAATCAATTTCTTTAATATCATTAAGTAATTCGTAGGCTGCAGTTCCCGCTCCAAAGATTGTAGGTAAATAGTTATAAGGATGAATTAATCTGAATTGATGTTTTTCTACGAGTAAATCTGTCATTTCTTGTCTGTCAGTTGGACTATTTCCACATTCTACAATGGTTGCTCCATAACCCCTTGTTGCAGTCTTCTTTATTTGGGGGGCATTTTGAGGCATCACGATGGTTGCTTTAATTCCTAATTCTTTTGATGCTAATGCAACGGCCTGAGCATGATTACCAGATGAATGGGCTATAATACCTTTATTTCGACTTTCTTGATCGAGTTGAAGTAATGAATTAAATGCCCCACGACATTTGAAAGCTCCTCCTCTCTGGAAGTTTTCACATTTAAAGAAAATTTCTGCTCCCATCATGGTGTTCAAGGTACGAGAGGTCATAATTGGAGTTTTATTAATGTAATTCTTGATTCTTTCAGATGCTAGTTGAACTTCTTGGATCACTTGTATCACTTAAGTTGAGAAATTATTCTTAATTCGATTAAACTCTTAAAATTAAAGCTCTTTACATATGTGTCTAACAATTTTATGGTTAAAGATCATCTTTTTATGATGGTGAATTTCTTCATCTCTACGTAATTGGTTAGTAACCTTCTGAATAGTCTTCCAATTTGAGGAAATCACTTGTGAAAGTCGTTCCTGATCATTTTCA
>JBHLPG010000019.1:24794-29495 GCA_048939725.1 Promethearchaeota archaeon
ATTTATTCCAAGAAAAGAGTCAATATCTATAGGTTTCAAGTATTTTCCCACATTAACGGCTAGATTTGAGGAAATCCCCAAAATCTCTGGGAAATATAAATCATAGACTAAATAATTCGAGAGATTTAATAGGTATTCTGTTCGTTTATTCTGAGCTAGTTTCCCAAACATTATTGTCTGATTTAAAAAAAGAAGATAACTTGCTAAAGTTGAAAATTCGTGCTCGAATTCACGTGGATACTTAATAGGAATCATTTTAGTATAGTATTTATGAAGATAGACTGTTAAATGACTAAAATTGAGGATGTATCTTTTTAAAAGATAATTAATCAGATCAGAATTTAATAGAATTAACATTGGAAAGTAATGGTAAGAAGAACTTACTTCTAGAATGGAAACATTAGTCCCTGGTACAATTTTTTCTGGTTTGTAAGCAACTCGGAATCGATTACCAATAGCAGTATTTACAAGCCGTGGTTCTCGGAAATACCTTGAAAATCGCTCATTTGTAGGATGAGGTTTTGACCATTGGAAATATTTTGGATTTAGTGCATATTTTGCAACACTTCGTCCAGAGTGTAGGTAACAGATTGGGTACTTTTGTGAAATTTTTGAACTTAAATCTTTCTTAAGGATTCGATGATCAATCCCGTAATCACCACTTACTACACCATTTATTACTAATCCTTGACTTTCTATTTTGTCCCATAGTTTGTTATAATAAATCATAAAGCGATTATATCTTTTAAAAATACTAATTGGAACTGTTTTTTCTGCTTGAATACTTGAACGGGGTTTTATCATGACCTCATAGTCTGATTCAACTTTCTTAGCGAGGAAAATTGAACACATTTCCAAAGTAACATCAGCAAACGCTGCTGATTCATCATTAATTTGCAAGATAACAGTTCTTTCTAAGATAAATTTTCGTAGAGTTTCGAATTCTTCAACTCGCAAAATTGAGAAAGGCACAATGAGTCCTAATATTCCATTATGTTTAAGAACTGTAATTGACCTTTCAATGAAAGCACTAGCAGCATTTAGACTGTATTTTTTGGGATTCTCACCTGAACATGATTTATATATCAATTTAAGAGTTGATTTTTCAATCTTAGAAAGAATGGATCTGCCATAGGGGGGATTTCCTAAAACTATGTCAAATCCTCCTTGAAGGATAACCTCAGGAAAAGCTATTCCCCAATGGAAGGGGGTTACCATCTCTAAATCTCTTCTCTTTAACGGTGCAGGTCGTGGATAATTTTGCAACCGTTTTCTTAACCAATTTTGATAAAAAGTGTTGACTAGGAATAGAAGTTCCTCATCAGCTTTTTGGATTACTGCCTGGCGGGTGAGGTCTAATTGTGAGCCCCTTTTCAACTCTTTTGTACGAAGACTGGTCTCAAGCCAATTTTGTTCACCTTGGGAATGCTCTTCCCCCTCATCAAGGTATTTATTAATTCGTAATAACAACGTTGAATAATCTAAAGGATATTGAATCCTTTCTTTATAGAGTCCAAAAAGACTGTTACCCGCACATATATTTCTAAATAACCAAGTTGGAAGTGAATCAATAACGGTAGGATCTGATTTTAGGATCCAAAACAAAAGTCTGAATTTTGCTACGGTTAAGCTGCTTTGTGAAAGGTCAATACCATAAAGGTAATTTTCTACAATTTCCTGTGGTGAGATTTTTTCTGACTTGTTCACCTCATTATATCGTTGATAGATACTTTCAGCAGCATAAATAAGAAAGGATCCAGTCCCACAACTTGGATCTAAAATCAATAACCCTCTTTTCTTGTCTATACCAGAGTGTAAAATCGTATGGTGGTCAAGGCACTTATCTGTTATTTCACGGATAATACGCCATGGTGTATAAAAAACACCCTTATGTTTTCGCTTAGATATTTTTGGAGTTAAACGAAAGAAGTTTTCAAAATTATTTAGGACATTTTCATAAAAATAAGATAAAAATTCAGGAGAAATTAGAGTTTCCTTTGTTTTAGTAACATCAAAATTCTCCGAATAAGTCCATTGTTGGACTATGAGTAGTTCGACTAATTTATCCCACTCTTCGGGTGATAAAGAATCCTTGAATTGAGACTCTTGATGAGATATTTTAAGTAAATCATCTAGAATCGGAGGTACACCCTTTGGATAAAGTTGAGGATTGAATGAGGTTTTTTGAAATAGAATTTCATGGATTGACTTTCGTATTCGTTGAGACTCACCTAATAAGTTCTCCTCTTTCCAATTCTTACAGATTTCAAGAATAAAAACTCCAAGAAATTTGATAAACAGATTTAATGCTGTTTCATGAATCTTATGAGGGGATAATCCATAAGACTGACCCCTGGTGAGAAACTTCTCATAGAATGGCTTCAAACTCGAATATAACTGGATCATAACTGTGGACTCTAGTTATTTCTCATTAGATGAATTTTTAATCTAATTATGCTCTTTAGATAATTAGTTCTTCTTACTAATTGTTAAAAACTTTACAGTTAAAATATCTAAAAAGACCTTTTACAAAAAAAATCTGGATTGTGTTTTCATAGATGTTGATTAAGGATAGTTTTCCAATTGAAATAATCAACATTTGCAAAATGTTAACCAATCATGGATTTCAAGCTTACATCGTTGGTGGATCCATCCGTGATATAATTTTGGGAGCCTTACCCCCCCAAGATTGGGATGTTGCAACAGATGCTAAGCCTAATGAAGTAATAGATCTTTTCACTGAAAGTTTTCGTGTTATTCCTACAGGAATCAAGCACGGAACAGTAACCATCCTATACAATGAGAAAACAATTGAAGTAACCACTTTTCGAGTAGAAGGAGACTATATTGATGGTAGAAGGCCTACTGAAGTTCATTTTGTAAAGGATATCATTGATGATCTATCTCGTCGAGATCTTACAATAAATGCTATAGCGTATGATCCAATTAATAAGGTGCTTTCAGATCCTTTCGATGGGCTTAAAGACATTAAATATCAAATCATTAAAATGGTTGGCGATCCTCATGAGCGTTTACAGGAAGATGGGCTGCGATTAATTCGCATTTTTAGATTTATTTCCCAATTAGGTTTTAATATAGATGCTGAGACTTTAAAAGCAGTACCTCTTCACTTTGAGGTTTTTCAAAAAGTTGCTAAAGAAAGAATTCATACAGAGTTTCAGAAATTGTTACGAGGAGCCTTTTTTCAAAAAGCATTCGTATTATTAGAAGAGAGCGGATTGTTGTATCAAATTATTCCTGAATTTTGTTCGAGTGAATTTCAGGAGGAAATTCCAAGACTCGAAATTACTAGAATAGAACTAACAAAGAATATTATCTCCAAACTCCCAAAGGATTCCAAACCTAGATTACGCTATGCAGCACTGATCCATCAGCTGCCAATAATTGAAAAGACGACTAGGAAACCTTTCCCTCCATTCCAAGAAAGAATTATTCAGGAATCTATGAAACGGATAAAATGTTCAAATAAACAGATAGTAGACGTCATTCACATCTTATCAATCCATTTACGTCCCCTTCCATATTCTCTAACCAAAAGTTCCGAAGAAAAGAACTATTTAATAAGAAAATTTCAATATGATATTAGACCAGAATACTTACACGATTATCTAATGTTTTATGAAGCTAAAGAAAAGGCCTTAGAGAAAAAAAGACGATTAACAACTGACCTAAAACTAGATATTATTGAAAGAGCGAAAAATAACCCGCCTATCGAGTTAAACACACTTTTTATAAATGGTGATGATGTCATCCAATATCTGCAATTAAATAAAAAATTCGCCTCTCAAAGGGAGCTCATTGGATTTTGTCTTCAAATTCTTCGGGAAAGAGTGGAGTTAAATCCATTAATCAATCAAAAACACTCTCTCTTTGCTATCCTTGACAATATCAATCGAATTTTATTCCAATGTACAACACGTATTACACGTGCTGTTCGGGTTGTCTCAACTGATCACATCAGGAAATTATATAGAAACAGTTCTCCTGAATACTCACCATGGGAGAATTCTCATACGTATCTTCTAGCTAAATGGCTTATTCTCTGTCTTCTTCGTAAGGACT
Source organism: Promethearchaeota archaeon (assembly GCA_048939725.1). GTDB lineage: Archaea > Asgardarchaeota > Heimdallarchaeia > Hodarchaeales > Hodarchaeaceae > Hodarchaeum. Next base: position 28,878 of record JBHLPG010000019.1, read on the forward strand.
CGACCACAATTGTTATTTTCGATGGTACTAATTTTAATATGCCTACTCATCCAAATCACAGAAGAAATTTAGGCCATATGTTTAGAAAATATCGTCCGCTATATATCAACACTAGCGCTACTGAATATGAACTTAAACTCAATTTGAAGGCTCGTGATCAAGAGGAATCATCTATTAAAAAGAGTGAGGCTGACTTCAAAGTTTTTCAACGATATCAGGACTTACTCCAATCCTATCCAAATACTCTAAACACACCCAAAGAATACGGATTAATTGAACTTTCAACTCGTCATCCAGAATATACGACAAAGATTCAGGAAACTGTTAGTCAGATAAAACAAAGAAACAATCGCTTGATTATTATGAGCGGAAATGTTCTTACCGGTAAAACGTATACCGCATACCTACTTCAAAGACTACTGGAAGATTCTAAAGTTAAGAGGCCGTAGGGGTGGGGATAAAAATCCGAGATGGTGATATAGAACTCAGAAGGAAAGCCAAAGGGCAGTATTTTACTCCAAAAATATTAGTAGAAGCAATCTTGAAACAAGTCATAGATTATTTTCCCGAAAATTTTAAATCAAGACCAATATCAATATTAGACCCTGCTATTGGAAA
>JBHLPG010000191.1:0-2741 GCA_048939725.1 Promethearchaeota archaeon
TATTCCATGTGTACCAACTGTAAAGGTTAGGATCCAAGTTCCATAACTGCCAGCAATAACATCATCCCTAGGTGAAATAGTGGAATGTCCATACGTGATGTTTCGATCGTCTGTCATACAATACCTTCTGTTTGTTTAACATTCACTCATAATTAATAACTTGGGGCAAGCTCTGGGCGTCTTTAATATAGTTTGATAAATCAGAGGGGAAGGGGGCAATCCCCTCCCAACCGGATTTTTCAATGTACTCTTTCAGATGGCTTCTTAACTCCACAACATCCCATTTACTCAACTCAGCAGGTGTTTCTATCCCCGCGTTATAGAAAAGACGGGTAAACTTAGTTCTTACATAACCAATTCGACTCAAGTCAGAGAGTTTTACAAACTCGAGTATAACCTCATAGGGTATGTTCATATTTTGGGCCAGCAATAGTCGTTGAGATCTTGTTTTTCCTGCCTCAATCATTTGGTTTGCGGTCTTTATCCCAATTTGGGCTAACTTTTCAACGTATTTGGGCTCAATTTCTAGCATTTGTTTCAAGGAAAACGGCAACTTTTTGGTTTTTTTGGGTTCCCGAAGCTCTTGTGCAAACAGTGCCATTTCTTTATTGGAAACGGATTTATAATAATGCATCAAGGCATAAAGAACAGTTCTCGATGACTTCTTCTCTTTTCGTTCGTAAAATTCAGTGAAATCTGTGAGATCTTTGACATCAGCATCTTTGGCACTTTGAATGGTCTTCTCTATTCGAAGGAAATTTTCGAAATAGCTTAAAAAGCGTTGATACCGTTCTATAACGTGGGATTTTCTTCCAGTTTTCTTGAGATAATTGTTAAACTCTACATCAGTCATTTTCTAAATCAAAATCCTTTTTTAAGACCATAAATTGCTAGCATACGGATTTTTAGTCATCTTCTTAATGTGTTTCCTTACTTGGGATATGTTGTGGTGACACACGCTTGAATATCTTGAAAAATGTCTTCGATCCCGCGGAAATCTGCGAAGACATTAACCTCATAATACTTCGCATTCATTTTAGTTGCTTGACTTTGGGCTTCTGTTGTTGATACGACTTCATTATAGTCTTCTTCGTGATAATTTCGGGAGACCCCTTCCATTTCTTCCAAGATGATATCAGTACTATCCTTGGTGAGATTCAAGTATTCAGCTTTCTTCTTAAGATCTGGTATTGAGGATCTGAATCGAAACATCTCACTCAGAGGGCGAACTCTTGTTACTGCGTTCTTAAACCCAATCAAATAGGTTGGTAGGGAGAGGTTTTTGGCACAATAGTCTTGATAGTAGGCTCCCATTTGGGAGAATGATTCCTTTTCTGCCTTAGAAAAGACAAATATCACACCTGAAGCCCCCTGATACAGGCTAGCCTTGAAAGGTAACTTCATCCCGTAAATGTCGAAGACTACGAATTTAACACTCATCTTCCCATGTTGTTCAACCCGAAAATACCATTCTATATCCGATCTTGGTAGTCCAGTACTAAATCCAGACGTATTGGTTAATTTGCGTATAAATTCGGTTTTCAAGTGGTTAGGTACTCCTAGAGTTACAAGTTTGACAAGGTGTCGTTTTTCTTGCATTAAATTACCTCAACACAGGATTTTTTCGCTATATTTAGCCACTCAACTGACATGAAGTTCTCCAAAGCATCTTGAATCGAAAATATGCCCTCTACCTCTTAGTGCAGAATATTATTCATGTTTTATGTTCTTTTTTGATGATAAAGGCATCTTTAAGATAATCCTGAATTACTTCAAGCTGTTGTTCAGGAGATACTACCGTTTCTTTATCTAACATCGCTGTTAAGCGTTGTTTATACTGGTTATAGCGGGTTATTTCTTTATTAGCTAATTTCAAATAAAATAAAAGCTGTTCCTGTTCAGCAAGGTTTAAACATTTCTCTACCCAATTTTCTGCTTCTTCCAGTTCAAAAGATGCCAAAGCAATATGGCCTCGTAAAAGATATAACGAGCATACCTGATCGTATTGCTCATCGGATTGATATGTATCTATCCAATTATTTAATTGTAAGATTAAATCTTCTGGAATAGGATCTGTCGGATTATTCAACCATTGTTTACCTTGTAGAACAATAATGTTGCCTCTACATAATTTGTAATATTTCAGATCGGGATTTTTAGCCGAAGCTGCTTGCCATGCTTGACTTGCTTGTAACCAGTCCTTTGTTGTCTCAGCTATTAATGCTTCAATCATATCAAAGAAGGCTTGAATCTTTGAATCTTTACTAGATTGAGGAAACAAGTGTAACATCGAGGTTATTGATGAAAGGTCTCCTAAATCTCTATAAATTTGAGCGAGGTTAAAAATCACTTCGGCTTGGAGTATAGGTTTATCAAGGCGCTGTGCAGTGGTTAATATAGATTCAAACCGTGAAATTGCCGTGGGAAAATCTCCTTTCATGGAAATTTTAGTTGCATCCAGTAGGTCCTCTTTAACATTGGTTACAGCCTGTATAAACGACATGTAGTCCTTTAATCCACTCTGATGGATTTGTTTTGCAATTTTATAGTTAGGAGCATCCAATTTTTGAATAAATCTCCTACGTAGATGATAGCGGATTATTAGACCTGTACCTAAGCAAAATATAATTATCAAAAAGATCAGGCTAAAATGAATCGCACTCAGACTTAATAAAGGGACACTCCAGAAATCATGCGGATCAGTATTTGCTTTGTACTCATCGAGATTAGAAACCCAGTCA
>JBHLPG010000191.1:2751-7427 GCA_048939725.1 Promethearchaeota archaeon
CACCATCAGGATCACTAGCCGCATCCGAAGGATCAGTTGCATTGAACCCATTTTGATATTCCCAGATATTTGGCATTCCATCATGATCTAGATCTGCCATAGCATCATTGAAGGAAGGATGTAATTTCATTCGATACTCCCACAAATTAGGCATACCATCTCCATCAAGATCATCTTGTGAATCATCAATTAAAGGATCTAATCCCATCAGATATTCCCACCCATCTGGCATATTATCGAGATCAGAATCCCTAATGGTAACATTTGTGGTTAAGAAATATTCCAAGGAATTAATTAATCCATCATTATCAGTATCTAAAAACTTATTCCAGAAATTTCCATGATCTAAACCCACTGACAGTTCCCAAGAATCAGGCATCCCATCATTATCAAAATCGGTAGGAACTTGTCCATCAGACATGTTCCACAAAATAATGTCGGTAAGCTGTGTTGATGCAAAAACTCCGTGCTGAGGGGAATAACAAATAGAATAGATAGGATCTGGTTCTTTTGGTGATGTAAAATAACATTCTCCAGTAAAAGTGTCCCAAAAACTAATTGTTCCATCATAGCTACTGGTAGCAAAAATATTCCCCTCTGGGGAGAAAGTGACCGATAAAACCTCAAGTGTATGACCAGAAAGGTTAATTTTTGGTTTTCCTTGCAGAATATCCCATACTATAATATTCGTTTCAATACCTTTACTACCAGACACAAGAATCGTGGGATCAACTGGCGAAAATGCTATAGTATTAACCGGATAGTCATGACCTATTAGGGGGGAAACTGACAATTCTATTCCAGAAGAAACATTCCACAGTCGGATTGTTCTATCTTCGCTTCCTGAGGCAAGCAGCTGACCATCAGGTGAAAAATCTAGCGATGTTACGGTATCATTGTGGTTTGAGAAAGTCTGACGTTCCCCATTAGTCAGATTCCAGAGAGTTATATTGCTATCTGCGCCTGCTGATGCAAGTAGAGTATTATCTTTTGAAAAAGCTACTGCAAATACCGGTCCAGAGTGATTTTTTAGATTGTAACGCTGTGTTCGAGTTGATTTATCATAAACAAAGACGTTCGAGTCTGCACAACCTGTTGCAAACATGGTATCATCGGAAGATATGTCTACGGAGTTAATACTCCCATTGTGGTCGGAATAATATGGAATAGAAGTTAATGTGAGTAAGTCCCAAAGGAGAACTTCCGGATCATCTCCCCCTGATATGAGCGTCTCACCAGTAGCTGAAAAACTTAGTGTATTCACTGATTTAGTGTGCTTTGATAATGCCTGTAATTCTACTCCTTGCACAACATTCCAAACTCTGGTGGTATTATCCCCACTTCCTGAAGCTAAAAGTGTACCATCCGGTGAAAAATCTAGGGAAGATACACTAGCAGTGTGTCCATTTAACGTACGAATTGGTGTTTCATCGGTTACATTCCACAACCGAATTGTTGTTTCCCCAGCGGAGCATGATGCTAGTATTTTACCATCAGGTGAGAAAGCAACGTCGTTGACTATTCCTCCATCTCCGTTATAATTTCTGATATTCTCTCTACTGTTCATATCCCAGAGTGTAATTTTCCCATCCCTTCCTCCTGAAGCTAAAAGCTGGCCATCTGGTGAAAAATCAACTGCGTACACAGAGTCTTCCTGAGGTAGATTTTCAATTAAAACACCAGAACTACTATTCCATATCTTGAGAGGAAAATTTCCCGCGGAGTGACCAGATACTAATATTGGCGCGTTAGGAGCAAATACCATGCAAGTTGGGCCTGAGCCGTATGGTAAGGTTACTTCACTAGTTAAATTCAAATAAAAACTTTCACCAAATGAAATATCGATTAGTCTAAGAAAAGTCACCCCTCGAAGAGCTAGTTGATCCCCTGTAGGAGATATTGCTAATGGAGAAATGAAATACCCAGAAGTTATACTTGTATAATTTTGGATCACTTGGCGTGAGCTGCTATTCCAAAACACAATAGAACCGTCCTGATCAGTAGCAATAATGCTTTGACCATCTGGTGAAAAAACTAGAGATGTGATTTTGTTAGAATGCCTAAAAGGAGACACTTCTATCTCCTGACCGAAACTGAGATTCCAAAGCTTGATAGCGGCATCCGAGCCAGCTGATGCTAGTATTTTACCATCAGGTGAAAATTTAACGGAATTCACTTGATCATCATGTTGCATTGGGGAATAGATTTCAGAGAAGGGATTTATGTGATTTATTTCTTCTATTTTGTGATTTTCGGAAAGTATTTCCCTTGAACCATTTTGGGAGGTGTTTAAATCAAAATTAGCTAGAATGCTGGACAATAATACTAAGATAACTAAACTAGCAGGGTATCTTATTTTGATCCATCTCATATTATTACCTGAATACAATCTACGAATCATTTTTGAGATAAATCGCATTAATGGTACGATGGACCTCTAGTACTGAATATTCGTTTGTCAATTTAATATCTATATCTTTTTTCTTTTTTTATGGGATTGTAATTGAATAGTTAGCAGAAAAAGGACTGTTAAAGGAATAAAAATCCCATATGCATCAGTAGGACTATCAGTAGTAGTACCACTTTCTGTACCAATTTCAGTTTTACCATTATCTTCAGTTGTCCAATACGAATATGCAAGTGTAAAATCCCAGGTAGAACTCATTTTAAAATTCTTAATATGATTGTTAAGAGCATACGCGGCGCCATAGTTCGATAGTGGTACATATGGAAGTTCTTTTGACATCTCAAACCCTACCTGCTCACACGCCTCAATGTACTGAGGGTCATCATTCTCCCAAACTGGTACAGGATATCCTGAAGGAGGCATGTCAGGTGGATCGGGAATTCCAAGAAGTCCATCGACTGGTTTACCGCCAAAGATTTTAGCAACATTAATTTCAGAGTTTTCATTCCACCAGCTAGCAAAACCCCTACCAAACTTGTACCAATTAATAAATGAATCCCAATATAGATCAGCTAAATACGCATTAGGAATGTCATATCCTCCTCCCAATCCAAAAATAGCAAAATCCCAATCTGGCCCCGTGAATGTAGGGTCACGTTGAGGGTTGTAACTAGTGTTGTAACTATAGCCAGGATCACCACTCCAGTATAAGAGAAAACTTAATGTTTCCCAGTCACAAGGCAGAATGTCTACAAAGATTCCAACCTGTTCGAGCTCGTTTTTTATAGCCTCTGCACGAAGTATGGTCCATTCAGCAGCAAATGTTGGAAGTTTGAAATGTCGTCCTTTAGTTTGTTCAACACCATCAATGTGTGTTTCATTGGCATATACTCCCCAACCAAATCGATTAGTAGGTTCCTCCGCAAAAGCTAAACTGTTTGGTTGATAACCTGCTTCATCAAGGAGAGTAATGGCTTCTTCTTTACCTTGATCAAAGTCATAATAATCAGTTGTATCAAGGTCAGGAAACATATTTGCAAGCCAATCAGGAAACCAGGTGGTGCGAGGAGTATCCACACCTGTAGGGTCAAAAGTTTCTACCAATTTAGTCCGATTAAGAGCGTGTGAGACTGCCTGTCGAAACCAAACCTGAGAAACGGGAAAATTCCCAGGACCACCTAAATATTCAGGATAATCCCCTTGGATATTCATCCAGATGCCATCAAATGATAAATATTGATCAATGACATAAAAAGAGACGTTATTATAACTGTTTATCGTTTCTCGAACGTCAGAGGTGGGTTTGAGATCTATAACAAGATCTAATTTTTCTGATACTAATTGATCCACAGCTAATGCATTGTCGTCCTCAGTACTAAAGTTTAAGAATTTAAATCCGTCTTCCAACCGAGGAAAGGAGTAAACTTCTCCATTACTCACACTAAATGATTCTCCCCATCCAAACCAGTCGTCAAATCGCTCCAATAATAAGTATTTATCAGGAACCCAGTCAACAAATTGATAAGGCCCTGCAGAAATGGGGGCTTGAGAGAAACTTTCCAATTTTGCCTGACACGTCGCGACATCATCAGTATATCTACCATGTGATTCATACGGAACTAACATGAAGCGACTCCCTGCACAACAGACATCCCATTCGAACTTAGGGTCAGGAAACCATGTTCCACTGAATGTAACTATCTGTCCATTCCCATTTGGATCATTCGATGGAAAAGTTATGTTCAAACCTTCATCTTCTAGTTGCCGTGCAGCTTGACTGATGTTAATTAATAAATCATCTCTGCTATATAATTCGGCGAAATATGCCATCTGCGCCATATAATTCGCATCAACACTATATTTTACCGTTTTTGCATCAATGACTGTTCCATCATGGAAAGTCACTCCCTCTCGCAATGTGAAGGTCCATTCAGTTCGATCATCATTACACGTCCAATTTTTAGCAATTCCTGGTAAAGTTACTGTCGTTTCACCGGGAGCCAGCATACCCAAATATCCTTGATATTGAGTAGCTATCCAAGCAACGTTCCTATTCCCAATCACTCTAGCATCAGGCCCCTGTATTGGCCCACTAATCACTATGTTGAGTGTTTCATGAGAAATGTCTTCTTGCGCAAGAGTATTCGATACGATACTGGAACATATGAGGATTATTAAAACCAGAAAAAGAATGAATGATTTCACAACCCCGCTCTTTGTACATATCATTAATATTCCACCACAAATATTCATTAATTTGAGCTCGATG
>JBHLPG010000192.1:0-7363 GCA_048939725.1 Promethearchaeota archaeon
TTCCTGAACACAAACAATCGATAATGGGTCTGGGAAAATCCATAGCGGTGACTAAAAATATTAAATTTTGATATACAGCTCCTAAGAAAAAATTTATGTGGAAGCTGTTAGGAACTTATTAACCGATCAAATTCAATTCGTTCGAGATCCGAAACATTAACGGGTGATAACAGAAAAAAACGGATTGACTACGCTAGAACTAGCATTAGATGCAACCCACTTGACAAAGCAAAGTTCTTTAGACTGATTACTCATTGGATTTGTAATAGTTCAAGATGATGGAAAATGACTGTAGAGAGTTTATTTGAGGCCCTTAAGAAAACTTTAGAGGAATATGAACCGAAAAAGGCAGCAGAGATCGCCCAAGAATTAATAAATGCTAATATTGGACCCCTGAAAGTGATTGATGAGGTACTAAGCCCAACGATGGAGGAGATTGGAAACAAATTCGATAGAATGGATATTTTTCTTCCTGAACTTATGGGAGCAGCAGAAGCAATGCAAGCTGCAACTTCAGTTCTAACTAAACATATTCAATCAACTACGGAACGTCCTATGACAAAAGGGAAAGTTGTATTAGGTACAGTTCATGGAGACATTCATGAAATTGGGAAAAATATCGTCAAAATTATGTTAGAAGTCTCAGGGTTCGAGGTGTTTGATTTGGGTAAAGATGTGCCCTCGATGCAGTTCATTGAGAAAGCAGGAGAAGTAGGGGCGGATATGATTGCATTAAGCGCATTAATGACTACAACAATGGTTTCTCAAAAGGAAGTCATCGAATTGCTTACTGCGTTAGGAAAACGTGATGATTATATTGTAATAATTGGAGGAGCACCGACAACAGCAAAATGGAAAGAAGAAATAGGTGCGGACGGGTGGGCGGAAACAGCAGTCCAAGCCGCAAAGCTGGCGACCGATCTTCTTGAGAAAAAAGCGTGATATTATGGTCACTCCTCCTTGGCGAATCAATGAAGTGTTGGAAAGGGCAGAAAACGGCCCCGTATGTTTAGAAAAAGATTATGACCTCAAATTTCTGGTTTCTGGACTCAGACGGGTGATCAAAGAATATGACATCACTTTTGACCCTGCAATCCCAGTTCCACAAGATAATACTCTGGCAGATAATCTTTGGAAAGCAGCTAAAGACCTATACCTTGAAATAGGAACGCTATGTACAGATACTCATCGAAGAATCATTTTCACAGAAGAAGAACTAAAAGAAGCATTGGGAAACTTCCCTGGGAGGTTCACCCTAGGCTTTGGTTGTGATTCAAAGGAGATAGGTGCACGGAAGATTGAAGATCCACAGCGGCCCTTTTGCCTCTTTTCTCCAGATATCATGTGTGATGAAGATATTTTTGTCCCAATGAGTATGGCTTACCTACAGGAACCATTAGCAAATGGTGTGTGTGCCCCAATTCTTGATGAAATAGAGGGATTGCCCATTCGCTCCGGCTATCCGTCTGAAGTAAAAGGATCGGTCGCACATGCCATGATGTTTCGAGAAGCAGCAAGACGAGTTGGTCGTCCTGGTATCTTTCTGAAGAGTGTAGGAACAGCAGAGTCTGATGCTGCCCAGATTGCAGCAAGCAACCCTGAGTGGGGAGAGCGGTTGACGGATGGCCGTTTTGTCGCTTGTATTACTGAGCTCAAAATTGATAATTCACTCCTGAACAAGATGGTGCATTTTCATACGTATGGATGCTATGTGGGTTGCCTAGCAGGCCCAATCCTTGGGGGATATGCGGGTGGCCCAGAAGGGACCGCAATAGTTGGTGTTGCATATCACTTAATGGGACTCTTGGTCAACCAGGCTCACTTCATGAACTACTTCCCCTTCCATTTAAGGCACACCTGCAATACTATGCGAGAGCTCTTATGGGTAATCTCTACAACCTATCAAGCCCTGGCACGAAATAGTAATTTTGTATCAATGTCTAATGGATTCGCTGCGGCTGGCCCATGCACTGACATGGTTTTACAAGAAGCAGCAACTCATGGACTTGTTTCTGTCGTTTCTGGAGGAAATCTATGGGAAATGGCAGTTGCAAAGAACCGACATAAGAATTATGCTACTCCAATCGAAGCCCGAATGGCTGCTGAAGTTGGATCAGGTGCCGCAGTTGAGCGAATTACTCGAGGAGATGCGAACGACCTAGCATTATCTATCTTGAAAATGTATGAGGAAAATATAAAGGATGCTCCCCTTGGGAAAAACTTCCGAGAATGCTATAATGTCCAGAAGATCAAACCTTCCGATGAGTATCTTAACCTCTATAGGAAAATTCGTAAAGAGCTCGAAGATATCGGTGTTCCGTTCATCTATTAAGTTTATCACCAATAGTTCCCTTAGATTTTCGTTATTTTCTCTTATAAGACTATCTCAGTCATGAAAAGAATATGCCTAAAACATTTGATTTATAAATTAGGACAAAGAGATAGATTTTGGTGTTTTTATGGATCTAGACGGCTTCAAGGCATATTTAAACAAACGAGAACTCGAGCCAGAGAAAATAGCTGAAGCAGTGGGAATTATCCAAGAATTTAGTAAGTTCACATCCAAATCAATAGATGATGCAACCTATGACGATTTTCAAGATTTTTCGGCCTATTTAATTAAGAATAACAAAAATTCATGGGAAAATTACATTAATATCTTACGCTACGGGTATTATAAAGATAATAAATTATTAATTATCGCATCCATGGAGGTCATAGACGGAGGGGAAGTTATGGTGAATTTTTCACAGCGTTTAATAGATGAACTCGGGAAGGATGCTCGAGATGATATTTTTGGAGAGTTAGAGGTACCCCCATTAGGGATCCATCCAAAGAGGAAACCAGTCATTACTAAAGAATTAATTGGCAGATTTCTTCAAAAGGTTGACCGAAATAAGTGTGCTGAATTCCTCGCGGTAGGACTAAGAGATAAATATCCAGACTCATATAAACCAGCTAGAGAAAAATATCTGAAAGCAAAAGATATTGATGAATTTCTTAAGATAAAGCGGCAAGACTTTATCAATACCTTAACAACCCATTACAAAGAAAAAACCTTATTCTTCACTCAAGAAATCGATGAAGAAGTACTTGAGTACGTCAAAAGTCAAGAAGGAATGACTGAAGCAGGTATTCGTGACGGAAATAAGGTTATAATGACGAAAATCCCCTATATGACAAAACAATATCTTAAAGCAAAGGATGAACAGGAGAAGAGGTATTATTATTGTCACTGCCCGTGGGTACGGGAAGCACTGTTAGATGAGAACCAAACGCTTGTCGATCCAGTCTTCTGTAATTGCAGTGGGGGGTACTACAAGAACTTCTGGGAAGCAGTTCTAGATCAACCTGTGAAAGTGGAGCTATTGGAATCAGTTCTGAAAGGAGATTCTGTTTGTAAATTCGCCCTACATTTGCCACAGGATATTGTAGATACGGTTACTAAGTAATAAGAATACAACTTCTATTTCTATTCTGGTTCTAGATAGTGGTTTAAAGATTGGAATATAATCAGATTACATCAAATGTCATCACAACCGCACCTAAGACCATAGATGAATATTAAGTACTAGTATCGACATGTATGGGAATTCTTTTAAGCTGACGTTTTAGTATATAACTAAATCGTAAAATATGATGACGGGGATCAATTATGGAATTTGTATCAAGAGCCACACCATTATATGAATTCTTACGGTATTGTAACAATTCAAACAAGGAAAGAAATGTATTAGATTGTGGAGCAGGTGGACGACAACCACCTCTATATTTATTCTATCAATACGGTTATAAAACTTTTGGAATAGATAATAGTGAACATTCAATCAAGAACGCAGAAGAATTCTGTAATCAAAATAATCTGAATATCGATTTAAACATTAGACTAGGTGATATGAGAAACATAGAGTTCGAGGATGAGAGTTTTCCCTTTGTTTATTCGTACAACACGATTATGCATATGTCAAAGAAAGACATCGCTAAAGCTATGAAAGAAATGGAAAGAGTTCTAATAAAAAATGGACTGCTTTATGTTAATTTTGGATCGGAGGATTCAGAAATAGGTGATAGAGGAGAAAAATTAGGTGATGGAGAATACGCGCTACATATTGGGGACGATGAAACCGCTCTTCATTCATTCCATACAGATAACGAGGCTGATGTATATTTTAGTAATTTTGAGCTTCTTCACAAAAACAAGAGTATGCTCTATCGATATGAAAAGGGGAAATTAGAATTTATACTTGGTGAAATTAATTATATTGGTAAGAAAATCAGATAAAGCAATTAACTAAAAAATACCCGATATTTGGGGTTGAGCGGAGTGTTGTTGAGAAATATTAGATATTCAACAAGGAATTCTGCTAAGGGTGTGAAAAATGAACCATCTGTTATAGATTCAAGCAAGGTTTCTTTATCTGGATGAAGTTTAAAGAGTCTCACTGCAAACTCATAGGGGGAAAGATTCAGTGTGTCTTCAAGACTCAAAGGTAAGCCAAGGTACTGCATGATAGGAATCAGCTTTTGTTCTTGGGAATATAACACAACTTGAATCGCTTTATGAGCAACAAAATTCAATAAATTTTTTCTTCCAGGTGTTGGGTTGAAGAGCAGCTTGATATTGGATACAGATGGATTGTTCTGCAAATAGTTCAGGAATGTCAGAACCTCTTCTATTGTGGTAAGTCTGTCAAACTCCTGTTTAGATTTAATAGCTGAAGTCCACCATGATAGGAAGGTTTTTGGTTCAAGGTGTGAGGCTAGAAACCAATTCCAGTCTTTCTTAAAGAGATGTTTTTGAGAAAGGTAAGTGTCTCCAACTAAAACAAAGAATTCATCTAATATTTCTGCACTCCCAAAATGATGTAAAAGCGCTGGAGGATATGTAAACGAGGGATAGAGCTCATTATATGAATTTTCAATTATTCCATTGACTGAAGCCCACGTATATTTTAATACTTCTTCCGTTGGTTCCATAAAATCGTAAATTCTTGTCGCTCTATTAACATAACACGAGTCAAAGAATTGATTAAGTTTAGTTTCATCTGCATGTTTTAGGGTGACCTGGATAGTTTCAGGGGTAGCATCAATGTTGCCAAGAAAGATGTTCCAAGACTTTACAAAATCATCAGAGTTCAAAGACTGGGGAGCTCTGAATATTCGTTCCTCCAAAGAGAAATATTTCTTCCCTGTGTGTCTGAACTCCTCTTTAACCACTTCCTTCGCTTGAGTGAAAAACTGAATGATGTTATTACTCTTGTGGGGAGCTCTATTTGCTACAAGGTTGTGATCGTCCAGTGAGAAAACTGGGAGTGGATTGAAAGTTCCTTGAAATCCCGCTTTTCTGAGATGTTTCAAGGTATCAGCTGAAAAAGTCATGAGATGAAGCCCATACCAAGAAATTTTTTCGTAATCCTCCCTCTCTTTATTAATTTCAATTATTCGATCTGCAAGTTTCAACACAAACTCATCGCCCTCAGCATTAAGTTCAGAACAGATGAAACAGAGTTGATTCAGTTGATATTTTCTAATAAAGTTTATTTCATCTTCAATCACGTCTAAATATCGGTACCGGACTTTTTTCCCCTTAACTAAAGGTTCTGAGCAAATTAAACAATTTTTTGGGCACCCCCGAGAAACTTCTAACGCGACGCTCTGCTCGATACTCTCCCCTGAAAATTGCGAATAGAAAGACAACCAGTCAACCATAATCTCATCTGTATATTCCTGACGAGAAGCTGGAGGAAAGAGTTGAAATGGCCCTTTTTGGAGAGTCTTTGTTTGAAAATAAATTAAATTAGATATCTGATTTAAGTTCTGTGTATCAAGAACATATTCAAAATGTTTAAAAAAGGCATCAGGTCCTCCAGTTACACCATAATCAGGTTTTAAATAGTTCATTAACCTTTCTGGCATAATTGAAAAAGCAAATCCCCCAACAACGAGAGGTATGTCAGTTAATTTGCGAAGAATTTGAATCAAACGTCTTGTTGCTTGGATTGGATAGTAAAACGCTTTTTCAGGCGATTGAAAAATAAGCTTATGGTAATTTTCGTTCTTAGGAATGCTGCTATAATCATTGACATCCACAGCGTCGGTGTTTCTTAAGGTAATCAGAATCATATCAAAGGTTTTATTTTGGACTAACTTCTGTAAATAAACCTCCCATTGGTTCTCTGGAATCCCATACATATCTTTTCGGACTGTATTAATACCATATCTAGCTGCAATCTCGGAAACTTGGACAAATGCGTAAGGATACGTTAAACAAGTACTAAGATTGCTTGCGTTGAGTAAAAGCACTGTTCTTTGAGGGCTCACAATTATCCACGCCAAAAAAAAAGTGACTCTTGATAAATTTGCTTCTACTGGCAAAGAAAAAAAAGCTTAGTCTGGTCTTTTTAGGCGGATAAATCGGATCTATCATCGAATACGAATATTTGACAGATTCATTTAAATCACTCCAATGAATGGGAACCACATGAGTATTCGAGAAATCAAGAGTATATCAAAAAGTTCTTCAGTGACTGAAGGGGCAGGTGTGAAATTAAAACGGGTATTTGCTCAAAAAGAAACGACAGTTCTTGACCCATTCTTATTACTGGATGACTTTCATTCGAATAATCCTGACGATTATATTGCAGGGTTTCCGTGGCACCCTCATAGGGGAATTGAAACAGTCACGTACATGCTAGAAGGAAAAGTAGAACATCAGGATAGTATTGGAAATCAGGGGATCTTAAAGGGAGGAGATATACAATGGATGACAGCTGGGTCTGGGATAATCCATTCAGAAATGCCAGCCCAGATCGATGGTCTCCTGTGGGGGTTCCAGTTATGGGTAAACCTACCTGCGGCAAATAAAATGATGGCTCCGCGATATCAAGATATCCCCGCGGATCAGGTTCCAGAATTCACTCTGGAGAATGGGGTGAAAATTAGGCTGCTAGCAGGAAAAATGAATGGATATGAAGGGCCTGTTCAAGATATTGTAACAAACCCAGAATACATTGATGTGACTATCCCCCCAGACACCCAGTTTGAGCACGAGATTTCTAAAGATTATACCGTTTTTGCATATTGTTTCGAGGGAGAAGGGTATTTTGGTAAAGAAAAACAGGTTTCTACTGAGACCCTTGTGATCTTTAATAATGGGGATTCAGTACAAATTACTACAAAGGAACATCAGGTTAGATTTCTATTAGTATCAGGGAAACCGATTAATGAACCAATCGTATGGTATGGGCCGATAGTGATGAATACCCAAGCTGAGATCCAGACTGCTTTTACAGAATACAGAAATGGAACGTTCCTAAAATCAAATTAAGATTACTATCGTTTGGGAATTGAAAAGGAGAAAGTG
>JBHLPG010000193.1:0-7318 GCA_048939725.1 Promethearchaeota archaeon
TACTCCTAGAAAAGATGAAGGTTCTTCCACAGGAATGTCGGGTAACTCCATTGTTAAATAAAGGATGATTTTTTTCATTCTTTTGTTATAATAGAGTGTTAATGAGGTGATCCTTCCAATAGCAAGGTTCTGTTGGAAATATTTAGGGATAACTAATGGATATCGCTTTCGACCTACGACTGTACTAATGGAAATCATACCTGTTTCTAAGAATGGGGTGAAGGTGCGTTGATTATAGCGGATCCCACTAAATAAGCTTTTAATAGGTCGGTTATGTTTGAATTTTTCCCGTTTAAGCATGTCAGCTGCCATATCGCGAGCACACTGGACAAGTGATGACTGTAAACAAGGATATCTTTTACGAAGATCTTTATACGTTTTGAAATGGAGAGAATTTTTGCTAAAAGTCCTTCTTGACCATCCACTATCAATAACATACTGAACTGCTTTGTTATAGGTTTTTATCGTTTCTAAGAGCTCATTATCAACAGGTAGCGGAGATTGCATAGTTCGCTGCATGACAACTAATCTGGTGTTCACAAACTATTTAAGCTCTGATGACAGTAATATCAAAGTATTTTTGCTCTATAGCAGAGTGTATAAGTTTTTAACAATTAAATTATCTGTAATATCATATGTTATTGTATGTGATGGTGTATTAGTGCAAATTAGCTTCTTTCCTTAACCAATTCCCCATGAAAAAATTCACGGGATTCCTCGGGAGTTCTAAATTATCAGAAAAAAACTTATTGATCTAGAACTGGTCTAAAAATTCTTGAAATCCTGTGTCTAATTCGTCAATAGAGAATTGGGTGATTTCTAAATCCTCATCTTCTTCGTATTCTGAAACCTTACCTATCATCAAAATCTTATCGTAATTTTCTGTAGCTAGAATGGACTTTAAACCATTCTTAAACGAATGATGAAAAACTTCATCCATACATTCTAAAGGAGGAACAGTTACTAGGAATCGTTTTTCAGACGATGAAACAGATATGAAAGCACCATGGTTCTTTTGCAAAATACCAGTGTTGAATTCTTTCTTCTTATCTGCAAGGATTTTGATTGCTTTTCCCGTACGAGTTAGAAATTTCTGATTTTTCTTCAAATTCTCCAATAGAGGCCTTTTCCGTTCCTCTATACATCCTGCAAGCCACTTAATTGCTTCACGAGGATTTCCATGAGAGTAAGCATATGCAGATTCGATATCTGCTTTTCCCAATGGCCATAGAGAATTCTGATCAGGTGGAAGGATCTCGAACTTCTGATGAAAATCTTGCAACATTTGGTTGCAATAATTTTGAATATCCTTTTTCAAAAAACGCTTTAATACAACTGGAGGTTCAATCCGACTTTGAACTGCTGTACTTGACAGATCAAGGATTTTATCCCAGAGAGTTGCAAGACAGGCTAAACATAAGATGAAATTTGAAGCCTCATTATGCATTTTCTTAAGAGTCTCAAGGAATTGAAGTTCAGCTTCTGGACCTAAAGCAATGAATAAAGACTCAAGTTCATCTACAAAAAAGATGATAGGTTTATCAATAACTTTCAATATTACCTTCAGGGCTGCAAATGCTAATTCTTCGTCATCCATTATCGTCCGTTTAAAGTTAGTAGTTTCCTCATCAATATCGAATCCAGTTAGCCATTTTAAAGCAATTTTTGATTGTTTAGGATCCTTTAATGCGAAAAACCCTTCAATAACAATGTTTCCCATACCTGAAAAGTCAACAGCCGCATGCTCAACTTTTTGATACTTCTGCGTTATTGAATCAGAGATATACTCTAACAGAGGGACTCCACCTGCTTTAATTGTCTCAAAATAAAAGTGAGAATACACTCTATTGGGATTAGTAGGAACAGGAATATACACTACATAAGCATCTTTGATTGTCTCCCTCAAAACCCAGTAAAAATGCGTTTTACCATAACCAGCTTCAGCAATAATGGGTAAGATTACTGATTTCCTTTTCTTTTTACGAATAATCTCCAAGAATCGTATTACATGTTTTAGAGCCTCTTTATTCGGACGATTCAGATTGAAAAATTCTGGGGTGTCTGAACGAGCGGTAAAATTGTGGAATGGATTCTCGATAACTAACGAAGCCACGTGAGTCATAATTAACTACGCCTCAAACATCATGAAATAGAAAACACCGGTACCTGAGTTTGAATCGATACCACCATGAACAGCATGCGATTTAGATAAAGCGGTTTGCAAAGTTATGATTCCTTTATCATGTAAATCAAGCACTTTTTGATTAAATAGAGAATCAGGAATTCGCTTATCACTCAATTTCCTGCGAACATCAGGGATTTTGACTAGTGGTTTCATTGGATTTGCCAGCTCATTATAGGCTTTTTTCAAGTATTTTAAGAATTCTTGATCACCTATGGTCGTATTAGGATTCATTTCCCGAGTAAGATTATTCTCTCCATCAGTTGTAATCTGAAAAATATTCTTGGTTCCCCGTTTTATACGAACATATCCTTTATCAACTAACTCTTGCAACAGGATTCTTTCAGCCTCAGTTCGTGCATAATATCCTGATTCACCTAAGAACTGCATAATTAGAAGGAATTCTGTCTCCATAAAATCGTTTCCTTTGTGTTTTTCGTTTTTTTCGGGAATAGAGAGCATTTGATTTTTTGATTCTTGCTAATTCAGTATGAAATCGCAATTCATACATTACTTGTTTATGATGAAATCAAAAAAATAGCTTGCTAACATGAGGGTAATATCTAAGATCCAGTGAGAATTTAACCTAGGTTATTATACGATCAAATAATTAACGAGCTAAAGGATGAATTCATATGATTCTTGATAATCTAACCAAAATTTCTGAACTAGATACTGAGAATATGTTTCAGATGGTATATAACTGGGCAGAACTAATAGAAGAGATACTTCAATATTCCTTCATGCTTCCTGTTAAAACTGAAGTAGGAAGATATCCGATCTCATATGAAGGGCCTATTTCGCAAATATTGATCTGTGGGATGGGTGGATCTGCAATAAGTGGGGAATACTTGTCTGCTTATCTGAATAAGTACTTAAATATCCCCGTAATAGTTAATAGAAATTATAACATTCCCGCTTTTACCTCAGAGAATACATTGGTCATACTTATCTCTTATTCTGGAAATACCGAGGAAACAATCTCCTGTTTGATAACAGCAGTAAAAAAATCAGCTAAAATAATTGGGATTGGGTCAGGAGGAACCCTCGAAGAATTTTGTAAGAAATACAATTTACCCTTTTTTCCAATCCCATCAGGATATCAACCACGAGCTTCGTTTCCCCTTTTGTTTTTCCCTTTATTGAAAATTCTTCATTCATTAAAGCTTTTGCCCCTCGACCAATCCGCAATTGATGAGACGCTTTCCATTTTTCGACAGATGAGGCAAGATTTTGACTCTAAGATCCCCACAGTATCAAATAAGGCTAAGCAAATAGCTCAGAAATTACATAACTGTATTCCTGTTATTTGGTCTCCGTTTAGTTGTGTTGCTAATCGAATGAAATGTCAACTAAATGAAAACTCGAAGATACTTGCTTTGGCTGAAGAATTGCCGGAACTCAACCATAACCATATCGTAGGGTGGGAATCGTGGGAAAAAGAAAATCCATTTATTTTGATTATGTATCGCTTCCGAAACGAACATCCGAATGTAGAATTGCGTTTTGAAATAACTAAAGAAATTCTTAAAGATAAAGTAGAAATTATTGAGATAGAGGCGCATGGAATGAGTTTCTTAAGTCAGCTATTTTCTTCTACTTATTATGGTGACTATATTTCAATGTACCTAGCCATTTTAAATAATCAAAATCCAAATACCGTAGACAGCATCGTTTATCTGAAAAATCAATTAGAATCCCGAAAGCAAACCCAAACGAAGCTTATTGATAGTCTCCATTCCGTTCCAGAGGCTAAATAATCTACTCTCAGAAAAATGCTTAATAACAGAAAATAGATTAGTATCCTTTCAAAACGTGAATTATAATGGTTTCATATGTGGAAACGAAGAATCCCAACACTAGGTGAAATAGATGACCAATTATGATGTCATTGTGGTTGGAGCAGGTACTGGTGGATCGGTGACTGCAGCTACACTCGCTAATAAAGGTTTAAAAGTAGCACTCCTCGACAGGCAACCCAAAGAAAATATAGGAGTTAAAGTATGCGGTGATGCTACAAGTGGAGAGCATTTTAAACGCATTCAAAAGCTAACTAAAATTGAACCCCCACGAGGAGATGAAATTAGGCAAAAGATCAAAGGGGCCTGGCTCTTTTCTCCAGATAGAGAAGTAAAATTTGAACTAGTGGAGGAAGGAGGAACTGGAATCATTATTGATCGTTTTAAACTAGGAATGAGGATTTTAGATAATGCGATTGATTTTGGGGCGGAACTTCATGATTCAACTTATGTTAAAGAACCAATCGTTCACCAAAATCAAGTGACAGGAATAAAGTATCGAGGAAAAGACAAGAACATCTCTGAAATGTCTGCAAAGGTTGTAGTTGACGCATCAGGCATTGGAGCGGTACTTCGCAAAAAACTAGATCCTAAGAAGACGTACATGGATATCGAGCTAGCACCTAAGGACGTATGTAATTGCTATCGAGAAGTTCGTGATGTAGAGATCGAAATTGATCATCCTGAATTCATTCGTATCAGTTTTGATCAAGATTTATGTCCTGGAGGGTATCTGTGGGAGTTTCCCCGAGGCCCTACCTCAATGAATGCGGGATTAGGAGTTATGCGGATTAATCAGCTCAATGCACACACTCAATTTAACCAGTATCTGAAAAGAGAAGAGAAGTTCTACCAAAATTCGAAATTAATCCATGCAGGGGCATGGCGGGTTCCTCTTCGCCGTCCCCAAGATAATCTTGTTTGGAATGGATTCGTTCTTGTTGGAGATTCAGGAACCCAGGTAAAGCCCACAGACGGAGGAGGAATAGGTATTTCCGTGAATGCTGCAGCAACAGCTGGAAAGGTAATCACTCGGGCTATAGAGGAAGATGATGTCTCTATGAATAGACTGTGGGATTATAGCGTTGAATTTATGAATACCATTGCACTTGTAAATGCTCCATTGGCGATTATGAAAGATTTCATCATTCCATTACCTAGCTCACTTATCAATACCGTCTTTCATAAGAGAATAGTTGAAGCTGGGGACTTATTATATGGTAATGCAACTGGTGAAATCTCTGGAGGATTCTTGAAGACACTCCAACGTGCTTATCGCGGAAGAAGAATGCTTGGAACACTTCTAAAATTCAGATCTGTATTGAAAAAGATGGATAAGGCAAGAGATCTATTTTCAAATTATCCAAAAACACCCGAAGGATTCCTAAAATGGCGTGAGAAGATCTCTAAGCTGTATGGTGACGTGAATTATAATTAAATTACGAAAGAGTCTTACATAAACAGATCATCAACAGCCTTAAGGGCTGGAGGACAAACTCTCATATTTCCAATTGCTGTTGAATAAACATAACCCGAAAAGGTTCCTAGGATCTTTGTTGCTTTTTTATAAATTGAGGCATTTTCAAGAGCTGTGGATGAAATAAGCAATTTAAAGAGATCATTCCCTTTTCCACCTAAAGTTTTGAGATGAAATCCCATTTTGACATGATTTTCATTTATTTGAAAACAAAAATAGTCATCTCCAAAAAAATATTCTGGAGATTTTTCATAAAACCAATCTTTAGGCACATCAACCAAATCAAGGAACTTAGGATGTCGGGGATTTTCCTCATTAATCAATACTACAGGATTATTACGGATATAAGATTCTTTTAGTAAGGAAATTCCAGTTATAAGAAGATTTGATACTATATCTTCCGAATACGGGACTAGAAACGATTCAACGGCTTCTAGGCCTTCATTATATCGTTTTTCTTGTAAAAACTTTAATTCTTTAATCTTCTGCAGTTTTGCGGGAGTTTCCAGTAATTCTATCAATCTGGAAGGAATACGTTCATAGAAGTAATGACTAATTATATTCTCTAACGCAAAACGAACCCCTCCCAATTGGTCAAAAATGGATATTGCTTTTTGAAAGGATTTTGACTTTTTTTGAGAAGTTAAAGCTTTATCAATTGATAATTGTTCATTAAGTTTATTTAAAACGTCCTGAGGAGATTCTAATGCCCATTGCATATCATTTTTTTGATAAATAAACCAGGGAGGTTCCTTAGAGAGGCGATCAATAACAGCTTTCTTAAATTTCGAATACTCCTTGATAGTTTCTTGTTTTAGTTTATCACATTCCTTTAGGAAATTCCCCTTAACTGATTCAAAATCCTTTGAGGAGACCTTTTTCCCTGCTCTAAGACGTGATTCAAGCTTCCTTAGATCCTGAATTACTTTCTGCCTAGCTCTTTCTGAATGGAGAACTTCAAACTCGACTTCCAGTTTAAATTCTGGATTTTGATCTTCAGCTCGAAGCCTACATTTTTCGATTAATAAAATCAATGGAGAGATGAACTCTTTTTCGAAATTCTCTAGAAACTTTTTCTGAATTTTCTCTAGGTAATCTTGGGGGTGTTTATCAACATATTGACAAATATTCTCGACTCCTAATTCTTCTAAAGTTGGTATTGCACCTCTAATTGTGAACAAACGCCAATTAAAACCTAGAATCTCGTTGAGAATTATGTATAATGAATTTATTTCACGAACACGATTTGCTATGAATCTACAATTTGTGTCTAAATCTTTGAAGAACTTCCCAGCCCGATTTTCATCCTCAATTAAAAGATATCCAAATAAAGAAGCCGTAGTACTAATTAATGCTCTCTCCAACATATTTCGAGCGAGAGAGGCCGATTCAGGATTTCCAGACAAATCATAAGAAGCTTGGTCTATCTCCAATGTTGGTAATTGAGTTCCCTCTGAAAATAAAGACGCTAATTCTTGTTTTAATTGAACCCCATTCATTTTTTGTAGTTTTTGTGGCGTCTTCTCCATAAGAAAACTCATAAAAGCTATAAAAAGAGGTTGTTTCCTAAAATAATATTCAGCTCCAGCAACTTTCAATAATTCAAGTAATTCCACAGATGTTATTATCTCATTAAGGGGACGATTAGGAAAGGCTAAGTCTAATAATTGTTTAACTATAACAAGACCTTGCTCTCCAAATGGATCATCTTCATAATCCTTAATAAATTCCTGAAGGAGCTTTCCTGCAGTTATACTTTCTATTGAGGCCATTCAAACACAACCCCTTGTAATAATACCTCTTTAAGAAGAGCAGCTGGGCCATGATGCTTAATTTCTTCAGCCATTAGCTTTTTTATTC
>JBHLPG010000020.1:0-28972 GCA_048939725.1 Promethearchaeota archaeon
ATATTCTTTTAAAGCCGAATCTAGTTTTTCGAATCCTTCAGTTATACCTTGACTAAAACGTCCATCTAAACATTCTTCTAAAAAGGCTATTATTTCTTCAATTCGTTTTCCAAGAGTTAAACGTCGTATTTTGAGTTCTATATCTTTTGACACTTCAGGACTTTTTTCTTCTTCGTTTTCTTCTTTTCTCTTTTGTCTATACGAATTAATTAAAGATAAAAGGACTAGAGATGCCATAATTCCAATAATTACGAGAATAAATCCAATTGCAGGTTCAGTTAAGCTTAAGATTCCACCAATAACAGGAATCTCTATTTCAGGAAATGGGAAATCAAAAATGAAAGGATTTGGTTGCATTGCCGGATCTTCAGCTAACGAAACCTCCTCATACTCTTTGTGTTTATGATATGGAGTGTTATTACTCCCAAAACTAATTACGATATAAATACTTCCAATTAGAATCAATACAAGTATTATTATACCTATTCTATTGGATTTCATTGATTATATCTCCTTTCTGAAGCAGCACAGTTGATTTTTCGGATTTCATTTTTCGGATATAAAAAGCGCAGGTAACCTGATTCCATTTATTATCGCAAATATTTTCAAAATAAATCCCCTTTTTATTTGCCACACCACAATAATTTTGTACGGTTAGAAAACGGCAACGACTGTGGTCTGAGTCCTGTCTATCGGGTTGAGCTAGGAATACTTGAGGAGAAACTGAAATAAAAGTGTATTTTTTCCCAAAATAATAACCTATCATAGCTGGTATAGCCATAATCATGGAAATAATTAGAATTGCTTGCCCAAGAAACACAATTATTAATAGAATTATGGTAGAAATTAGCAAGATCCCAACAAAAGCTGGAATTGATCCTAAGCCTGTTAAAGAGAAAAGCAAGAAAATAAATAGAGCTATACAACCCCCAACGAAGATAGGTGGGCTGAAAAGTATCGATCGGTCATGTTGTGGACCGAAAACAATCCCTGTAAGAAATCCCGCGAAAACCCAGGGGAGTTCACTGATAAAAAATAGAAGTGGATTAGTAAATACCAGAAAAAGCGGAGACAAGGAGATAATTATTAGTGGGGTTAAGATATCTAGTTCAGGTAACCCTGTCACTCCAAGACCAACCAAACCAACAAGATAGATAGTATCTAATTTCAATAGTAAGACTAGAAAGTCGAAAAAAATGATGTGACTAGTAAATCCTGTGATTAACAAGAAAAATCCAGATTTAAATTTCGCAGCGGAGTCTCCTACTTGAGGTTTAGTTATTCGTCTGAATGGAATTAAAGCACTACTTCGCGTATTTACTGACCTCCTTTACTTGATTTAGCTGATATTCAGGGAAAACTGGTGAATAATTAAAAATAAACACATATACAAAGCGATATACGATGAAACATAGCATTACTCCTCCCAAACATACCATTCCTAGACTTAATAAGTCGCTAGTAGATAGAGCTTTAAAAAAACCAATAATTACGAATCCACTTAAAATTACCAGAATTAACAGAGCTAATTCAAGAAAATAACAGAATAATGTTAACATTCCAGCCGTTCTATTAAAAAATAGAGAGATAATTACATTTGAAAAGATTGTAATACTCATTAAAAAATAAAATATTAGGATTGGGCTAATTATAGATGCACCAAGCTGGCCAAAAATTAGTATACTTACTGGTGCAAGTAGAAATGCAATGCTTGCTAAGGAGGTAATCCCTAGAATAATAGTTTCTGGTTTTGTGAAAGCTATAATTTGTAATTCAATAAGTGGGCGTATTTTCTTATTACAATGCGGACACAACGAAGTAGTTTCAGAAATAAACCCACTACAATGAGGGCATATGACAAAAGAACTCGC
Source organism: Promethearchaeota archaeon (assembly GCA_048939725.1). Lineage (GTDB taxonomy): Archaea > Asgardarchaeota > Heimdallarchaeia > Hodarchaeales > Hodarchaeaceae > Hodarchaeum. Next base: position 1,872 of record JBHLPG010000020.1, read on the forward strand.
TCCACAGGTTGAACAGGTGCCTAGTAAAAGGGGGTTAAGACAGAAGGGACACGAAATATGTTTTCTTAGTTTTTCAGGACTAATATGTGTGACCAACTTAAAAGGAAATGTCTCTTTTCGATCTCTTGGAATTTTTATTAAATCGTTTTTATGGGAATGTATCTGCTGTTCCTCTAATCCACAGTTAAGACATAAATTTGGAGTAGTTCTAAAGATTACTAATATTCCAAAAAACAGAAGGAAGACACAAATTATACCATAGAAGGTGAGAACAGTATAAAGTTCCAGTTCAGCCTCAGCACGGAATACCTGATAAAAGACGTTGATAACGTTCCAAGATGAGTGCAATACCCAACCCAACAAAAAATAGCCCGAGGTTGCAAGTAAAGATGTTTTAACACCTTGTCGTTCTGCTGATTTAATTTTTAAATAACCTATTCCAAGAGCTAATAGAAATGTTGTCAAGACATGAAGTGGAAAAAGTGTTCGAAATAATAATTGAAAAAAAACTGACTCTGAGGAATTGGAGCCACCTGTTAACCATTGATTTAGGAATAATTCTAGGAATGTAAAAATGGTTCCACTTACAATACCATAAAAACCAAATTGTCTGAGAGTTTTAATGGACTGTTTTACTTCAAATTCTGAACGTAAATCACTTTTTTCGGGGTTGAAAAATACAATTGGGGCTTGTGCTACCACTAGTATTGGTATAACTTTCATAAATTCCTCATTCGCAGGAGCAATCAAACCTACAATCAATACATTTACTATAAATTCATTTATTTGAGTTGGTTCAAGAAGAAATAATCCCGAAATCGCATCAAGGATAACGAAAAATAGCCGTTGATTAAGCAATAAGGCACCTAATACTACTAGTATACTCCCGAATAGAATGCTAGGAAATGTTCGTCTGAAAGATGACAATTCTTGCTCTAAAGTCAAAAATGATCCAGCGAAAGGAATCCAAATGCCTAAAAAAAGTAATGGGCCTAAATACTGAGTCATTGTCCAAACAATTGGGTTCCAATTAGAGATCCATGAGATTCCTAAAAGGGATATTAAGCTTAAGAAATTTATGAGGCTACTAATTCGAAGGAGAACAGGGATTTTCTTTAAAAAACGTCTCCTTTTGTGTTTTTCTTCGAATTTGTTTGGAAATATAATCATCTCTCCGAATGAAATCTCAATCGATTAAGTGATGGAAGGTTTGGTAACCCCATCCCATGCTAAGAGTCTTATAAACTTCTATTAAACGAGTTAAAATGGTATAAATCAACATAGAAATCAAGCTAGGCAAGAACGTAAGGTAAAAAAACAGGTACGAAAATGTCTGGATATATCCAACAATATATGAACCAACAGAGAAGATTACAATAATCCCAACTGTTGTCCAGAAATATTTTCTCGCAAATCTCCAAGAACGTTTAAGACTGAGAATGATTCCAGTTTTTTCATCAAAAACAATAGACATATTGACATAACTTAGAAGAACATTTAGAAGCGTGATAAAGGCTAGAAATCCTAATAGGCCAATTAACATAATGAAAATTAGAAATATTAGTATCTGAAACTCGGAACCATAAAATAAAATCCCTGCGAGAACAATGAAAAATACAACAAACCCAATAGCCAACCCAATAATCCCGCCAACAATCAATAATTGAGCTGCAACGGCGCGAGGAAAATAACTAAGACTCTTTTTCAAGCTGTTCACCAGATTAAAGGGGACGTTATTTGCGATCTCTTTAAGACTGGTGTAGTACCAACACTGGATAAAGATATTTATGAAATAAGATGTTATTAAAGCTAAAATAAAAGTTGTGAGTGAAAAGGAAAAAACTTCTATAGGTAAAGTCCCTGTAAGAGGTACACCGAAAATTGAGAATAGCGAGTTGGTTGAAAAAGTAGAAAGGACACCAAATCCGAGAAAAAGTAATGCTGTGTCAATTATTACACCACACAAGGCAATTAACAAGAATTTGGGGTATGTTTTGATATAGAATATTCCACTGTGCAACATAGTACTTACATTCAACACAATTTCGTGAGCATAACGAATCCCTTTTTGACGGGGTCGTTCTGTTGTTGGTGCTAACGATTGTTGGCTGCAAACAGGACAACGCACTTGTGATAAGACTTCAAATTTCGTATTGGTATTGTTCTTAAATAATTGTAGAGCTAAAAAACGAGCTTTCTCGCGATCTTGGTACTGAAGTACGTTATCACTAATCGCTTGAGCTAGAGATTCGTTTAGTGAACTTCGAGAAACAAGAATTTGTAAATCTGGATCTATCTCAGTCATTACCGCTGAATCACGATCACAATACCACCAATCGATTGGTCTTTTTCGTTGTCGGGTTGTTAAATTATAACCACAACTCCTACAATAATCTCCTGTTGTGAGCTGACCACAAGCAGGACATTCAGTTTGAGTTTCTTTTGGTGAAACTGGAAGTGGTTCTTTTTTTAGATCTAGAGGTTTTTCAATTAATGATTGACCACAATTCGGACAAAATAGACGTGAAGTATCGATTGAAATACCACAGGTTGGACATAGAAGGGGTTGTAGTTGTTTTGTGTCTTCTAGAGGATTACCACATTCATAACAAAAACGTCCTTTCTTGGGATTAGATTTCTTACATTTAGGACATAATATGAAATCAGAATATTCTTCCTTTAAAGGCTCTGGTAATGCTGTACCACATTCAAAACAATACCTAGCACTATCAGGATTTGTGGTACCACATTTTAAACATTGCATGTCTTGCTTTCCTAACCCTTCAATTCTCTTTTTCGAAGAAACAGATCGATTATTCCTTAACTAATAATTCCTTTTTTCTATATTATAATAATTATCATAAAGGAAATCACAAGGTGGGATCTTTAACTTATCTTCTTTTTTCTACATAATTTAAGGATTTAGGTTGTCTCAAAATATTTAACACTTTGATAAGAAGAAGAAATATAGATTAAAATGAGAACTAGCAAGCAAGAAGACATAACCAGAGTCACGGAATTAATGAATATCTGCTTTAAAGATGAAATAGAACTGGGAATGGAGTTACCTACTCCTTCTGACATTGCCTCGAGAATTGAAAAAGGAGAAATCATTCTTCTTGTGGAGGAAGAAAATTCAAAGCTTATTGCTTTCGCCTTGATCCAAACAGAGACAACTGCACATCCCGCAGAAATCCACATGTTAGGAGTGGATCCAGGATATCATCGCAATGGGATTGGGACAAGACTAATGGAAGCATGTATAGACCTAGCAAGGAAGCATGACTGGAAAAAAGTTAAATTATATACACGACCTTGGAATTTACCAATGCGTAAGCTTGTAGCTCGTTTTGAGTTTATTCCTGAAGGATATTTACGTAAAGAACACTTGGATAAAGATGTAATCCTCTACTCTTTCTTTCGTTAACGAGTTCCAGGCTAATGCGAAATCAATCCAAGAAATTTGATTTAAATTTCCTCTTTAAAGCGGGTATTATTATATTATTATGGGCTACTCCTCCATTAGTCTCGAAATTATGGGTAGGGTCAAAAGGTACTTTTCCAGTTCTCTTCTTTGGTTTTCTTAGATATATTTTCGGATTTCTTGCCTTATTCGCAATCATAGGGTGGCATAAAAGGCTTGGGGACCTATTGAATTTGTTTAAAACTCAATTTAAACCTATTTTATTTTGCTCTGGATGGCTTATTTTAATGATAATAGGGCAAAATTTCTCAGTATTATTCATACTGGGATCTAGCTCCTCCGTTTTACTTAATTTTAATCCTAGTTTGATCTATATGGTTGCACCATTGCTATTCATGGATGAAAAGTATACCCGTAAGAAATCATTCGGATTTATCCTCTCAACACTCGGTATTGCAATTGTCTTTTTCGCTTCTATAGAGGTAAGCTCAATGATCACTTCTGATTATATTTTTGGATATTGCCTAGGATTTCTTTCAGGAGTGGCTTGGGCGGGATATTCTTTATCGTTAAAACGTTTTTTCCAAGATAGCCAGTCACAAGAAGTCACCACCCTTAATCTTTTTGTAGCTGCGGTGATTTTGTTAATAGTTTCTACAGTAACGGAAACACCCCCAACTATAGAAAGCTATACAGTTGAAAGTATCTGGGGAATTGCTGTGATTGGTATAGGTGCTGCGGCAGTTGCTTTTACTCTTTACCTCCAGCTCGTTCAAAACTATGGAGCTACTCGAGCGGGAAACATCCAATTCCTGATCCCACTCGTCTCTCTCATCTTTGCAGTTATCTTTTTAAATGAATTCTCAATTTATACTCTTATAGGGGGAATTCTTTGTGCAATAGGAGTGGCTATTGTTAATTATGAGAAAAGTGACCTTAATTCTGACTTACAATCAGATTAGCCAAATAAAAATCAGAAAATATTACTGAATTGAGTATAATGATGTAAAAGAGCGATCTCTCAATTTTATATGGAGTTCTTAAGTGACTTCTTTGTATTTCAATCGTATTTTTGTGAAAATTAATAAAAGGATTCAATTTTTGCTGTATTAAACTTTTTTTTCAATTTATTCAAGGAATGTAATATAATTTGGCAACAAAGACCATTACTCCGAAGATTAGTCTAATATCTGCCGTTTTAATTCATTGTAGTGTTGAAATTCCTTTTTTTATTTTCCCTGTGATATTACTTCTTGTAGGGGAGAATCTTTTTCCAAACTTGGGGGATTTGCGTTGGATTGGATTGGGATCATTGGGAACAATAGGTACTTTAGCAGCAGGTCTTCCCTCACCTCTCTTTGGGAGGTTAGCTGATAAATATCGCAAGGGGACATTAATGTTAATTAGTTTAATCTTTGCGGCCTTTGGGGCCTTCATAATTGGTATGTTTGGCGATTCCTACGTAGTAATGCTACTTGGTGTAGTTTTATTAGGATCAAGTCTCGCTCTTTATCATCCTGCAGGGCTATCCTGGATTTCAATAGTTTTTGAAGATCCAGAGACACATTCATATTCAAAGAATTATGTTAGAATTCTAGCAGTACATGGCGTCGGGGGTAGTGTCGGATCTTCAATTGGACCGATTTCAGTATTTTTCTTGATCGATTTACTATCGTGGCGTTCTATCTATTTAATTTGGGCTTTTCCTCTTATTTTTTTCGCTATTGCTTTTTGGATTCTCATTGGAAGACATGAACCTCATTCTGATAATTCTACTCCGTCCTCTATCCAGCAAATATTAGGGGATCAGGAAGAAAAATTCTCAAATAATTTGCAATATTCAATATTATTTTTAACATTCATATTCATCATTGCAATGTCCTTGACTCGAGGAATGATCAATTTCATTCTTGCGCCTTTTCTTTCAGAGGTCAAAAACTTTGAAATTTCAACTGCTGCTTTATACATTGGCTTGTCTGCGCTTGTCGGATCTTCTGGCCAGGTGGTTGGTGGAATATTTGGAGACACGTATGGCGAGAAAGCCGTTCTTTCTTTCACGGCTGCCTTTCAATCACTTATTTTACTAGGGATTTTCTTTTTTACTAATAATTTAGTACTGCTAGTATTTTACATCTTACTAGGAGTAATGAATGCATTGTTCTGGCCTTCTACGAATAGTCTGGTAGCAAAAAATTCAGTGAAAAGAGGAAGAGCTTTTGGGTGGGTAATGCTGGTAGCAAATTTCGTAGGTGCCTTAGGTCCTTCTATAGATGGCTTTCTACGGGGAGTTGATCCAAATCAATATACATTAATCTTTGGTTTTGCGATATTTTTCTCTGTTTGCGGATTCATATCTTTTCTATTCTTAAAAAATACAAATAATTCAAATAAAGGTATGATGTCTTAATATCCTTTAAAAATAATTCATCATCAATTCATCTACCCATTTCGGCGTTTTAGTTTTATTGATACGGTCAAATATAGGGAAATATGGTTTTATATCTAAAACAGGTGTTCCATCTATCGCATCTAGTCCTTTAACTCTTAATATATTTTCCATAATAGATATGATCTGAACTACTGTCATGCCAATAGGATTTGGTCTGTGTTTTGCACGTTGTGCAAAGATTCCAATCTCAGGCATGTCTAATCTACCTTGGGGTTTCCGAATCAAATCGGTTTTCAAATCAAAAACAGGAGATTGGTGCATATAGAAGATTATGATAGCATGAGAAAATTGATCAAGTTTTTCTAGTCCCCCTGATAATGAAGCTTTCAAATGAATCTCAGACTCGATGTCTCCCCAAGAATGGTCAATACCTTCTGTTACAGGCGATTTTATGAATCCAATTGGTTCACATCTCAAAAAGAAATCCTCCAAACCATTTCAGTTCATATAAATGAGGAAGGAAATTTCAAGTATTAAGAATTCCAACCCTTTTTGAGTATTTTCATTGTTGATTCTTCGACAGAAGCTTGATGAATAATCCAATTGAATTGCCTTCTTGAAGTATAAAATGGCAACAATTTTGATGACATTAGCTGAGAAAAAAGTACCGACAAAGTACGAGTGGTTAATCAACTTCTTAACTTTGGGTCAACGAATCAAGATTTTTAATTATATTAAACATAATTATCTTCAAGAGAATCAGCTTCTTCTTGATGCTGGATGTGGAAATGGTCGCTTTATGGAAATTGCAAACACTGCTTGGGTAATCCCAATTGGTGTCGACTTATCGGTAGGGATGCTTCATCAGACAAGAATTAAGTTCTCTGGGAGAAAACTCAATCCGAGTTTAATTCACACTTCAATTACAAACCTACCTTTGAAGAATGAATTGTTTGATATTGTAATTTGCGCTTTAGTTCTCTCAGAATTAGACCATTACAATGTAAAGAAATCACTCAAAGAATTTTTCAGGTGCTTGAAGAAGGATGGTCTACTCATATTAGTAACTGAATCAAAACCAAAAAGCAGGCTTAAGCATTATTTCTTTACTGTCATAAGGATTCCTGCGTTCATAATAGCAGCTTTAGTTGCCAAGATTCCAAAACATCCAATACACGACATAAAAGCAATACTTCCCACTTATCCTGGGAGAATTCTCGAAGAGAAACCATATCTCGGAGGTCATATCTGCCTATTCGCTATAAAAAAGGTAGATTAAGCAAAGAAGGGTAATTCTAATAATTATGTTTATGGAAAAGCTCAATCATGTTGAAATCGTAACTTGAGTGGTTTAAATGAGTCTTCTTAATGTGATTAAGGAGTTTCTTTCGATCGCAATCGCTGGTATTGCATTCCCTGGTTTTAATCTTAATGTGAAACCTGGCCTCTACCCTGTCGGGCATCCAGATGAAGATTCACCAGTATTAGTCACCTCAAACTATTTTGTTACAAAGAGAAGAGTAATCACTTCTTTACAAAGACAAAAAATAGATGTTTGGTTGTTAATAGTCAATACAGAAGGTGTAAATGTCTGGTGTTCATCAGCAGGGAGAAATTTCACAGCAGAGAAAATACTTGCTCAGATAGAAGAAAGTGACGTATTAGAAGCAGTTAATCATCAAAAGCTAATTTTACCACAATTATCTGCAGCTGGGGTGGATCACTCAATCTTAAACAATTCAGGATGGGAAGTAGAATTTGGCCCAATTGAGATAGATGATTTAGGAGAATACATACGAGATGATCATATAAAATCACCAAAGATGTCTAAAGTGTGTTTTCCGTTACAGAGACGCATCGAAAACACCTTCTCTCATAATATTTTCATTTCTTTAATCTTGATACCATTAGTATTAGGGGTGGCAATTTTAGCCCAGCCCCTCGGATTTCTTCTTCGACCGTGGTCTGAATGGTTACAATCAAATGTAATATTCTTATTGTTCTATATATGGTTTTTTGGCTCTCTATTTGGTGTTCTTTATCCAAAAATACCTTTTAACTCTGGTTTTCTTAAGGGGACTTTGCTTTCAGTCTTTTTAGTACCCTTTTGTGTATTACTATTCTTTAACAGTTCCCCATTGGATTTTACTCTTGGATTTGGCACCCTTTTATTTTATGGTATAACAATAGGGACTGATTTTGATGGCTTTACACCCTTTTGGGGTACAGATTTTTTTCTTAAGGATTTAATACTCCTTACTGGGGCAATAATTCTTATTATTCTTGGATTGATACTAATTCCCTTTTATATTGGAGGATAATGATTATGGTAATACACTTTAATATAAAACGGTGTATTGGCTGTCAATTCTGTGTGCAGGTCTGTCCCCGAGGATGTTTTGCATTTATTGACGCTGAAAACAAGGCAAAACTCGTGGAACCACTTTTATGTCTAAAATGCAGAGCCTGTGAGCTGAACTGCGAGGGGAATGCCATCAGAATTGAAAGACCTATTTTTCAAGATTTCTTTAGTCAACTTATCTGAGGATTCTGCTTTATTTACTCATTTTTCTTATTTATATCGGATAGATTCGACCAGTACTCTATCATAATTGTTTCTGAGATATATGATGTATAAACTCTCTAGATAGACTTTTAATGTTGCAAACGATGTTTTTAGGTGATTATGAACTTTACATAAATTATTTTGTGAAAAGATCCTTAGATATAAAATTTAGAGTAAACATTGTAGTAGAGAGAGGATATGAGATTATTAAAATATATATCAGGAAAGGTAAGGAAAATTAAAGCTTTTCAGAAAATAATAGTAGAAATTAATTATTTAATATTATTTACAAAAAGCATGTAAGAATAGAATCTAAAAATGTAAATGGGAGTGGATTTTTTATCATTATTCAGGAATAATACCTTGCCGTTTCAAGATTTCCTTGGTTAAAGTGAAAAAAGTTTCTCTAATATTATCATCCTGATACGCTGATGTCTCGATGTACTTTATAGGCCCAAAATCTGGAATAACATTGTCTTCAAGAATACCATAATCAACTTGAATCATGTCATCCAAGTCCGATTTATTGCCAACTAAAATCGTTGGAATTCTATCTTTCCCAAGCCGTTTATCGATTTGCTGCTTCCATTCGTACAATTCATCAAGAGTTTCAGGTCGCGTGAGATCGAATACTAGAAGTGCACCATTGGCTTTCCTGAAGAAAACATCACGTAATGTTTGGAAGCGTTTTTGACCAGCAACATCAAAAATAATTAGATTAACAAGAATCCCATCAACTTCAATTATACGATTAGAGGGTTCTAGACCTATTGTAAGTAAGTAATTAAATTCAAACTTATCTTCAACATAACGTCTTACGATTGATGTTTTACCTACAGCCCCAGCTCCGCAGATTATAATCTTGTTGTGGTACTTTACTTTCTGTTTGTAGTGGTTCATCTGTTTCCCCTAAGTATTGATCTATGGAGATAAAAAAGTTAGAGTTTTAAAAACTAATTAATTAATTTGTCCAATTAAAGGAATCTTTTTTTATATTATAGAGAACACCAAAGATTTATAGAAAGACCCTAAAAAATAAGAACAGGATATATTAAGGTGTAATGTCAAATGTCTTCAATCATAACCGAAATTTCTCGTATTCCATGGAAAGAATACCTTAGAAGCCAAATTTATAAAGTTATAGGCATAATAATAATTGCATTATTGATTATCGGGGTAATGTTCGTTTCTCAAGAGATTGACTTATCGACAGCAACAATAAGTGATCCTTCATATGTATTCGCTGTTATGCTTTCGAGTTTATGTTTTATTTTAGTGTTAATCGGTTTTTCTAAGATCGTATTATTTGATATGGCGGAAGAATTTGGATTGCGTGATGAAGAAACCAATAAAATCGTTTACAATGCCCGTTTCTTCCTTTTTGCAGCGTTAGCGTTATCATTTTGTTCATGCACATACTTGCTTCTTGATGTCTTTCTTTATCAAGAAAATCCGCTGTTGGACGTTAAACCAACATATCTTCAATTACTCCCAGTTCTTTGTATGGAATGGGTTCTTGTGGCCATGAATGCGAACATTCCCAGACTTACGGATAAGATAGGGACTGGAAAAGAGTTTTATCAAACTGCCAGAAACGTTTACTTTGTCTTTTTCTTCTTGGTCATTATCGCAGTTTCAGTGGTCGTCTTCTTGTCTATTTTAACAACCCTTGCTCGTAAAAGAGTATCGTCCCGTTTTCAAAAAGAGGAAGAGGCTAATGAGGAAGAAGAAAATACCAAGCTCTATAAGATTCTAGCTTGGTTATGTATTCCTATTCTTGGTGTTTTTCTTTCTAGTTTACTTTCTACATCTGTTGCACCAATCGTTGGGCTTCTCCTACTTGGAATGGCCATTTGGTGGATCTATCAACTTGTCAAAGTGATATTCTTGATATTATGGAGAGGGCTTAAAATAACTGCATTTATTACAAGTGTTAATGCCCTGTTGATTATTCCATTAATCTTTGTTCTATACTTTCTTCCTGTCATTACTTGGACTATTTGGGATCTTCTCTCTCTAGATTTTAATGCTAATATATGGAGTGTATTCGTCGGAAATGCTATTAATATTCTTAGAATTATACAGCTTGATTTCGTCTTTGTTACAATAATTGCTACATTTATCGTTGGATTTGCAGAAGGATTTGCTGTGGTTGCAATTTTTTCAGCTCTTTCTAGAGGAGCAGAAGTTGCTAAAACAGGGCGGGTCATTGCACGTTCCCCTCCTAAGGTTGCAGTAATCATGAAATATCTAATTATGTTTTCAGCATGGCTAGGACTAGCCTGGAATAGTTTTCGAAGTATCTTGGTAATGATCATTGATGAACTTAATCTACAGATACCATCACCCTTTCCTGATTTTCTAGAGATCCCTTCTGTAGTCTATCTAATTTATGATAGAGTTATAGTGCCTTTAACGCAATGGTTGGAAGTCTCATGGCCCACATTTAAATTTATCCCATTCCTCTTGTTACCACTCTTTTTTATTGTGTCTGCTGCTTTCAAGTTTCTTTCTGTGACACTTGTGACACCTCGAGTGAAAGAGCGTCTATCCTTCTTCTTTCTACTAGTTTCCACAGCTTTTGTACTCATAATTACAAATATTTTAGGAGATATCTACGAATTACGTGAAGCATCTGAGATGGTACTATATTCTGATGCACCTCTTTTGAGCTGGAATCTTGCAGGCATTCTTTCAGATATTGTAGGAGTATTTGAATATGTGGAATCTCTCGCTTTTTACGGAGGTTTCGTTTTTGGAATTTTTTGGGTAGTTAGGAAATTTATTTCATCGCGAAGAGCTCCTAGCGTAACATATGAACCCAAAGATAGGATTATCCTTTCAGAAGAATTTTCCCAGACCTCGTCTGAAGAGATATCCGATGAAATGGTAGCAAAATCCGAAGAGACATCCGATGAAATAGTAGCTAAGCCTGAAGCTCATGAAGCGCCGTCTCAGAACGAAATTGAATCCTAATCTAAATGTTTCTTGGTAGAATAGTTATGAGGCATCTCATTGGAATAACTGGTCACATGGGGAGTGGTAAATCTGCAGCAGCAGAATATATTATCCAGAAATATGGATTCGTCCGTATGAGAATATCTGGTAAGATGAGAGAGATCTCTGAGGAGTTAGAACTAAAAATTACCCGTGATTTACTCCAAGGAATAGGGAAATTCTTTCGTGATTTTGATGATGATGTATGGATAAGATATTTGGTCAAAAAAATCCAGACATCTACTGAATCGATAGTGATTGATGATATTCGAAGATTGAACGAAGTAGAGTATCTTAAATCTCTTGGATTCAAGATCATTAGGATACAATCATCTTCAGAAACTCGTAAGAGGAGAATTGAAGCCCGCATGAATAAAAAAATATCTGATCAAGATTGGAAAAGATGGTCTAACCATCTAACTGAAATTCAAGTCAATCAGCTCCCTGTAGATTATACTATCAAAAATAATGGAACCTTAAGAGAGCTAAACGATGAAATAGACAATTTATTCTCAAAACACTTTATAAAAATGTGAAAATAGATTATATGCGGTTAACTTTCATCATATTCCTTCAGGAGGTCTAAGGAGCCTTTCATCTTACTAACTACTTTTTCTTTCTTTCTAGATTTTAATGCTCCCTTTAGCTCGTCCACACTGAATTGTTGACTCGTGGGCTCTGTTGGGGCGCTATCTACTCCCGCGAGTAATGTTGCTTGACCTCCAGGAGGGACTCCTGCAGGAGTTCTTGATTTCATTTGTCGTAAATAGACCTGGTAAGAATCAATAAAGTTACGGCCAAGTTTAAGGAGTAAATCATCAATTGATCCCGGATTATTAATACCATAGTCTATCCCACGTTGAATTTCTGCAATTTGATTATTCACACTAGTTGGATTACTCTGATGAGAGCGATCTGCGATCAGATCAAGCAATTTTTTCATTTCTTGACAAAACCATGCTGTATAATCAGTTGGACTAGTCATTATATTTGACCTTCCGACTATTGCTAATTATGTTCAGACTAAACTATTTTTTATTAGTTACTATTCACATATTTTTATCTAATGTCAAGTAACTTGTGATTATATTTCGCTTAGGATAAGCTGATTTTTTTAATTTATGAATTTTTGTTGAATTATTTGATGTTTAGTGCTAAGTAGCTCCGTGTATTTCTGATTTTTCTCTTTTGAAAGTTGTATTATCTGGTGTTCAAGTAATCGGGCGAATTTTTTCCCCATTCCCGTTGGGGCATGTTCCAATTCTTCAATAGCTTCATCTAACCTTCGTGAAGCATTCAAGAAATTATCTGTTTTAAGATCTTCTTCAATTAACTCATATAGAAGATCTAATGTTGCAGGTACATTTGAAGTTATTTTTGATTGTTCAAGAGCCAAGTGCATAGCGCGTTCATAGATTTCTTTCTGTGAATTTCTTTTCATACCAATCATATAGAATATCCGTGAGATAGATTCTCTGTTTTGCACATCAATTTCCTGGGTCAAATCATTAAGAAAATCAAGTCCTTCTATAACAGTATGCATATCTAGTTCATGATATTCTAATAGCGAACTAATTTCATTAATTATTTTCATTTTGGTATCAGACTTTGTTACTAGAAGATTAGAAATATTCTGCTTTAAAACAGAGAATAATGATGGATATTCCCCGAGCTTGGTCATCTCTTGACTAAAACGAATAATAAAGTTTTCAAGTACGAATTCTGCTTCTGCTACTTCTGTTAAAGCGTTGAAAAAAAGAGAAATTTGTTCTTCAAAGAGTTCTTTTTGATTATTAGTGTTAGATCTTATTGTTAACACAATTAAGTTATCTAAGGTTTTATTAAGGATCTCTAACGCAGCATCTTTTGGTTCCATTGTCAGTAGAATGTTGACAAATATTTTAAGAAGGTCTTTTGACTTTTTTGGAGCGTTCATTATAAATGGGGGGAGTAAATCTTGTAAAAGACTTACTGTCTCTTTGAGCTTTGATTCCTCGATTCCAATAGTAGCCATGTCAAGTACTTGTGAAAGTGCTCCATCAATGTTTCCTCGTCCAATTAAGGCGTCAATTTTCTTTCTCTCTATTTCTAAAACTTTCTCTGTAAGGTTTAACTGTTTGTAGATTCTTTCTTGGAATTCAAGAAAATTCTTTGCTTCATCGTACTTTTTTTGCCCAAAAAGATCGTTGGCGATCTCCTCTGATGTTTGCAATACAGGTTGGATTGATTGTTCTAACTTCTCGTCATAGGTCATTGCTAGAGGTGCCCACGCTCGTTCTAAATATATCATTGTGTAAGGTAGATTATCGACACTCCACAATTTACGAGCCTCGGCAAGAGCAATGGATGATGATTCCTGGAACATCTCTAAATCAGTATATATCGTTAAAGCTCGGTCGACAAGGATAAAATAGGTGTCATAATCTTGTTCCGTAAACCGATCCTTCGCTACAGTTAGACATGTGTCTGCAATGGCAAGAGAATTAGTGGAAGTAGAACTCTCTGCTTTAGCAAGAGTTTCCATCCCCTCGTCAATTTTCCCAGCCCTTAAGAGTGCTGATCCAAAATCTTGATAGATTTTAAGTACATCGTTCGGGGATTCAGCCTTCATCATTAATTCTTTTGCCCGCTCAAACTGTTGTCGGGCAGTACTTTCATCAATTTGAACGAGTTGAACAGCACGAGTTATTATTAATTCAGCAGCCTCGTTAATTTGATTCAATTCTGTAAGTACTAATATTAAAAAGTCTAAGAATCGATCAGAAGTCTCTTGATCTGCGAGATCTTGATAAGCATTCTTTTTTTCAAAAGCAAAATCAAGCAAAAGGCCGTATTTCTCTAATGCATTCTCTTCTTTAACCTTTTCATAAGCTCGGTTAAGATAGTCAAACCCTGGGTTGAGATATTCAAATTCAAACAGACGAATTGCCATCTCAAACAAAGCATCACCCAGGGCTTCTTTCAATCCTAAATAGTCATATAAATTGAGAATGTTGTTAAAAAGGTCATTTATTAACGTAATTTCAACTTTTTGAGTAAGACCTTCTTCAATCTGGTCTTCTAGATTTTTAATTGCTTGTAACACCTGTTCTTGAGAAGATTTTGAATCAATTATCAATTTTGTTTGCTTAGATCTAAGATCATGTGCTAATTGATATTCTCCCTTTGAATAGAGATTTGTTGAGAATTCCTCAATACGTGCTAATGCGCGAGAATAGTTTTTTCTCCTTACAAGAAAATCGTAATCTTGTTGATGGAATTGTAATGCTTTAGAAACTTCACCCTTTTCTAAAGATTCTAAAGCGGTACTAGCAAATAAAGAATCGTATTCATCAACATTTCCAAGTTGTAAATATGTATTACCAAGTAATTGCAATATTTCATCGAAGATTGAGTCAGGTACATATGGTGGCAGACCTTTGAACTGCTCAGCAAGAATTTCACTGAATTTTCTCATGGTATTGGGGTCAGAATTCTGGAAAAAGGATTCTGCTTCCCTTAAGCATGCAACCTGTTTTTCATAATTCCCCCATAACGCATAAGTCTGGGCTATTTTAACATTCAAAAAACCAGCTGATTGATTATCATCAATTCGGGTGTAACAGTCTACTAAAAAGGTTTTTAGGTTCTGGAAATCTTCTAGTTTCCTTTTTTCTGCTAATTCTTCCAAACGTTTTTCTAACTTATCCCCAATGGTATGGATACCACTAATTCGGTTGTTATTTACTAGATACTCTATCGCTTTCTTAATAAAAGGGAAGTCATCTTTAATATTTCTCTGCTCAAGTAGATTTTGTCCAAGCTGCCAAAGATACAGAGAGACCTCCTCAACTTCCTCCCCTAAATTCATTTGATGACATATCTCTTCCATTTTGTCAAAATACGGGGTAAATGGTAGATTACTGAGATCATCTAATATTCCCATCTTAACTGGTTTAGTGAGATTATCTGCATGCTTTTTTCCTTCCACAAAGAGATAATCAATAATCTTTTTAGGGGTGGTTTCATCATTGACTAATTGAGAATTTGTCCTAGCTTCATCAAATAAACTAAATCCGTCCTCAAGTCTATTGTTCTCAATATTAATTTTTCCGATCTCAAAAAGAATTTCAGGAACTTCATCTAGAGATTTTGCTAATAAATGAGCTTCTCTTGCTTTTGAAATTAACATCATTGAGAGTTCGCGCTTTTCTGGATCTGTAAAGGATTCATGTAAAAGTTCTAATCCTATTTCAGCATATACTACCTTTTCTCTATTTACAACTTTCTCTTGATGCTCATCATCATCCAATAAACCTCGAGCATCATCAAACAATAAAAATCCTCTTTCAAAACGATGTTTTCTAATATTAATTTCAGCTTCAATAAGAAAAGCTTCAAAAGTCTCCTCTTTATTATTCACTAAATTAAAAATTGCTCGAGCTCTTTCAAAAGCTTCATCTGATTGTTTTTCTGTTTTTTTCGATGAAGAGAAGTTTTTACCAATTTCTAAAAAAATATGTCCTGCTTTAACAAATTCATCATTTCTCTGATTAATACCAGACACAATTTCTCGACACTCACCAAGAAAGTATCTAGTCATTGCACCATGCTTAGAAATGTATCTATTACTTTCGTTCAAAACTTGAATGTATTCTTCAATTAATGGGATCGCTGCAGCAGCATAGCGGAAAAGTTCTTTTCTTGTCTTATTTTTCCCCTTTCGAGCGGCTCCAATTATTCTTCTATAGAGAACAATGACTTTTTCAGCCTTTTTCTCCTTTTCTTGAGCTGAAATAGCTTTTTCGTAAAATTTGAGGCTTTCTGGGAAATCTTTCTTTTCAGTGAAATACTCTGCTAACTCAAGAGCACTCTTGTTGACACCTTCCCATTTTTTTTTCTTCTCTAGTTTTTCCAATTCCTTAACTTTATTTTGCACGTCAGTTTCTTGCACAAATTTCCCGCCATACAAACTCTAATCTCTTTTTAAGATGGTTTATAAGCCAGTTTTCTAAATCAGAAATTTTTTGGACATAATGGGTCTGAATTTCATATAAACTTAGGTATATAGTTCTTTACTTTCTTTAAATCATTTTCTTAATCATTTATAAAAAGAGTTTTTTTATTAGATTCTGTAGTCTCTTTGTAACGAAATCAAAATCCATAACAGAAAATGCAACGATTACCTCTAATGATGAGAGTATATTAAAATCAATCTTAAAAGAAACATAAAGCAAATTATTAAAGAATTTGAGGCTGAAAGAATGAGAGTGGCTATGTTTGCGAGTGAGATGGTGCCCTATATTAAGACTGGGGGGTTAGCTGATGTCATAGGATCTCTCCCTCGAGCATTAGCAACGAAATGTGACCAAATTGAGGTGTTTATCCCTTATTATCGAGAAATCGAACGACAAACCTTGCCTTTAAAGAAACTAGATTTTAATTTTCGGTTAAAAATAGGTTCTCGAAATCATATAGGGACTGCTTTCAAGTTAAAAACAGAAATACCAAATTTAACAGTTTATTTTGTTGACAATTATCATTATTTCAGACGGAGGTCGCAGTTATATGTAAAAGATGGAAAAGATTATCGAGACAATCTGGATAGATTCATCTTTTTTTGTCGTGGTTCATTAGAGGTAGTAAAATATCTCTCTACTATTTCTTCATTCAAAGTTTTCCATATGCATGATTGGCAAACTGCAATGATTTGTCTTTATGCAGAATTATCAGATTTTTTCCAAGAGAATCTCCCTCTTAGAGTCTATACAATCCATAATTTAGCCTATCAGGGAAAGTTCAACCAGTCACAATTTAATATTTTGGGAATTGATCCTTCTTATTATGATTTATTAGAGTATTGGGGGAAATTTACTCTTATGAAAGCAGGAATCCTCTACTCTGATATTATTACAACTGTTAGTCCAACTTATGCTCAAGAAATCCAAACAAAAAAGTACGGAGCTGGTTTAGAGGAATTATTGAAGCAAAATAAGTCAAAAATTTTTGGAATTCTTAATGGTGTGGATTATTCAATTTGGAATCCTGAAACAGATCGATTTTTACCTTCTAATTTTTCTATTGAAGATTTCAGTGGAAAAACAAGAAGTAAAATTGCACTTCAGCAGCATTTTCTTCTTAATGAGGATCCTAGTATCCCAATACTTAGTGTTGTGTCACGATTAGCGTGGCAGAAGGGAATGGAACTGGTACTTGAGGTGGTAACAGACCTTTTAGAACAAAATAGGATCCAATTTGTACTTCTTGGAACAGGAGATCCTAAACTCGAACAACAATTCAATGAACTAAGTACAAAATATCCATCAAAAGCGGGGATTGCATTGACTTATAATGATCATTTAGCGCATCAGATCGAAGCAGGGGCGGATATTTTTCTTATGCCTTCTCGCTATGAACCCTGTGGATTAAATGACAAATATAGTTTGAGATATGGAACAGTACCCGTCGCATTCAGAACAGGAGGATTAGCAGATAGTATAATAGATTATTCTTCTGATCCAAAAAAAGGGACTGGTTTTCTGTTTAATATTTATGACAAAAATCACTTTCAAGCAGCTATTGAGAAAGCCCTCACCATTTATCAGTCAAAGCAAGAATGGGAGAAAATAATGCGAAGAGGGATGCTTCAAGATTTCTCTTGGCAAAATTCGGCAGATGCTTATTTTAAGTTATATCAAACTAGAATTTAGTGATTAGAATGGTTGACCTCTCTCTTCTAAAAGGAACAAATGATCATCTTCCAGAAGAACAGGTGTTACGAGAGAAGATATTAGATATAATTAAGGAAGTATTCCAATTATATGGATTCCGGCCTTTAACTACTCCTATACTTGAGAAATGGGAAGTACTCTCATCAAAATATGCAGGAGGGGCCGAAATACTAAAAGAAACTTATCGATTAACCGACCAGGGAAATCGACAACTCGGCTTGAGATATGATCTCTCCGTACCTTTATCCAGACTAGTGGGGATGAATCCACGATTAAAGAAACCATTCAAACGATATGAAATTGGACCATGTTTTCGGGATGGTCCGATCAAGAAGGGTCGTTACAGAGTATTTATTCAATGTGATGCTGATATCATTGGAGTAGCCTCTACATTAGCAGATGCGGAATGTTTAGCTCTAGCTCATCACCTTTTTACAAGATTGGGATTGGAAGTTTATCTAGAAGTAAATAATCGAAAGTTGCTGACAGGTATTTTGCTAGCTGCGGGCGTACCTGACCCTCTTTTGAACACAGCTATTCTTTCTGTTGATAAGTTGAAGAAAATAGGCATCGATGGAGTCCGTGAAGAATTAAAATCTAAGAATGTTCCTTCAGATGCTATAGACAAAATCTATACTTATTTTGACTACAAGGGATCATATTTAGAGATTCTAGACCAATTAGAACCCCGAATTACAAATGAAATTGGTAAGGAAGGGATAGCTGAATTAAGAGAGTTATATCACTATTTAGAATTATTTAATATCACAGATGAAGTTAAATTACTTTACAGTCTCGCCAGAGGGCTAGAAATCTACACTGGAACTGTGTTTGAAGCTTTCTTGAAAGAACCAGGGATTATTGATTCTTCATTATGTGGTGGGGGGCGGTATGACAAAATAATTGGGAAGTTCCTTGAGTCAGAGGATCAATATCCTGCTACTGGCATTTCATTTGGCTTAGACATAATTTATGACGCAGTTGCAGCTCGGTGGCCAAGTAAATCCTCGGTGACTGATGTTTACTTGGTACCTGTTGGAGACCAAACTTTCGACCCAGTTGTGAAATTGACAAGTCAATTACGGCAAAATAATATTCGTGCTGAATTTGATTTACTTAATAGGAACCTGTCAAAAAATCTAGATTATGTCAATCGGCTTCAAATCCCGTTTGTAATTATCCTAGGAGAACGAGATTTAAAAGAGAAGTGTGTAACTCTTCGAGTAATGGGAGACGGGACTGAACTAAAGGTTGATCTCGATGAGATTGTAAAGAAGATGACCCAACTACTTGATAGTGTAAATAAAACAGGACCATAGATAATATTCTAAGGTTTCCCTTGTTGGAATGTAGTAATGAGTGAGATATTTAGTGTTTTTGTCATTTTTCCTAGTAATATCATCGAAATATGCTTTTCACGACCCCTTCAAGAAAAGTCTCATGATTCTGAAGAAAGGATGGACAAGTCACAATTCCTCTTAGTTGCAGCCACCCAGTTTTTACTCCAAGTAATGCAATTAAAGGCCGATTGGAAAAAATGGATGTTCTTTGTGCTATCATCTGCAATAGGGGAAGGATTCAGAATTGATAGTTGCCGAGATTATCCACATGAAGAGTTTACAAAAATCAACTTAGAAAAATTCCTTATGAATGAGTATGAGCTTGTGGCAAACATTCAAACTAAAGTTTGTTCACTCAGAATAGATACAATCGTTAAGGAAAACTTCTTTACTATCATAAAAGATCACAACTCAGATATTCTAAAAAAGAAGATAACACACTATTCTCATCCAGCAACAGAGGCCCTAATAGATAAGATTCGTACCTTAGATCTGCAATTAATACCGAAACGGACAAAATTGGTTACTCCCACAGTCAAGCAAGTTCAAACTTGGATCATAACTTGGAATCCTCTTACGAAAGCTGAATTCAACAGATTAGAGGTTATAGATACAAAAGAAATAGATATTTTAGAGCTTCCTCCATATCTTAGTAATGAGGAGATAGTAGCACAGGGTTGGACTAACTATCGGGATGCTTCCTTAGAGCAACCTTGGGGATTAGTGTGCTCAAAATGTAACATGATTTATTCATCAAATATATTCGCAAAGATATGTAATTCTTGTCAAGGTTCACTTATCAAAGCGTGAAGCATCTGATCCATAAATTAAAGAAATATCCCCTAGAAAATAGGATAATCAGGAGTTGAATTATTTGATTGATCTAACCATTAATGAAGAAGTGTTAAATCGAGCTATTCAACGAGCACGAGAACGAAATATCATCATTCCGACATTTGAAGAGGAAAAACATCCTAATAAACTGGTATCATCTTCTATCAGAAATGAATTAAGCACTCTTAGTTTGTGGGAAGTTCATCCCCGAAATCTATTCCGAATAACATGGAAAAATGAACCAAAGGAAATGGGTGGTGGTTTTAGAGATATTGCCAATTATATTGAACTCCCCCCTGAATTAACAGGAGTCGAAGCCCGAATAATTGCGCTCGTGGGGAAATGGTTTCCAACGGGAGCTCACAAGGTTGGTGCTGCGTATGGATGTTTGGTACCACGCCTTATTACAGGACAATTTGATCCAACTACTCAGAAAGCGGTGTGGCCAAGTACAGGTAACTACTGTCGTGGGGGTGCGTTTGACTCTTCTCTATTAGCATGCGATTCAATCGCTATTTTACCTGAAGAAATGAGTCGAGAGAGGTTTGATTGGTTAAAAACAGTAAGTGGTGAAATTATTAAGACACCTGGAGGGGAATCAAATGTCAAAGAAATCTTTGATAAGTGCTGGGAATTGCGGAAGGAGCGGGGAAACGAAGCCATAGTAATATTTAATCAATTTGATGAGTTTGGTAACCATCTATGGCATTACGAAGTGACTGGAAATGCTATGAAGGAAGTTCTTGATAAAGAACTCAATGGAGATGCCTATAGAGGTGTTTGTTTAACAACAGGCTCTGCAGGAACCATAGGATGCGGGGATTTTCTAAAAGAGCATTATCCAGCAAGTAAAATTGCCGCAGGGGAGTCAGTCCAGTGTCCCACTTTACTATTGAATGGATATGGTTATCACCGAATAGAAGGTATTGGGGATAAGCACGTTCCTTGGATTCATAATGTAAAGAATACCGATCTGGTGATAGCTATAGATGATCGTGACTGTATGAACTTGGTTCGTCTGTTTAACGAACCGGTTGGACAGGCATATCTTCGAGATCAGGGGGTTCCTGAAGAGATGGTGAGTCAATTGCATCTCTTAGGCATATCCAGTATTGCAAATGTTCTTATGGCAATTAAATTTGCTAAATATTATGAGTTGACGCGCAAAGATGTAATCTTAACAGTCTTTACCGATTCCATGGAATTATATGGCTCTAGAGTCGTCGAACTCAAAGCAGAATATGGAGATTATAATGAACGGAATGCTTCAGCTGATTTTCATCGGTCTTTGCACGGAATGCGAACTGATAGTATGGCTGAGCTCCGTTACATAGATCGAAAAAGAATTCACCATCTCAAATATTTCACTTGGATTGAGCAGCAGGGAAAATCTATTGAGGAATTGGACAGACAATGGCACGATTATGATAGCTACTGGCGATCTATTAATTTGTTAACCCCTAAAATTGATGTACTAATTAAAGATTTTAATGAAAAAGTCGGTCTTAGTGAGTAAGATAACTCTCTCTCTTTGCTCAGGAGTTTTAATTTAAGTAGTAATGCAAAAGTTAGTGCAATTACTTATATAGACTGAAATGCTGTAATAGTAGACTATTGTAACTTCTTTTTATGGGAAAAATAGGAGTTCATCTTATGCGTAAACTGGGTTTACTAAGTGTAGGAGGAGGAATTCTAGTTCTCACAATTTTATGTAGCACTGCTCTTTCAGGACCATTGACAACCATGGCTTACAATTGGCCCTCTGATTTCAGGCCGTATGGAGGGTATATTGATGAAATATTGTTCACATCTGGTGATGCCACAGATTTATTAACTGAAATAAATGAAAGTGATGCTCGGGGGGAAAATGCCTTTTCTGATGAGATAGCAGCCTTGATTAGGGATCCGAATGTGAAGGTGGACATTTCTCCTAGTTTGTGGTGTCGTTCTATTACCCTAAATTGTGCTCGTTTTCCAACAAACATTACGGGGTACCGTCGTGCGATGGCTTTTGGCATGGATAAACACCTTATTAATTTAAAAGCTGAAGGAGGAGGTGGAGATCCTTTAGACAGCTACATTCCTCCATTTGTAACGGAATGGGAAGTTGAAAGCCAACTAAATATGCACTTTTATGAAGCTGATTTCCTTTCTGGGAATGCTTCTCTCGAAGCTGCTGGTTTTATTGATTTCGATAATGATGGTTGGCGAGAATATGACGTTAACCACAATGGTATATGGGATGAAAATACTGATTTAGATGATCGCGATTGTGAAATCGAAATTATCGCTTCACCAGGCTGGGATCCAGCTGTTGTTACTTCTGATATAACTGCAGATGGATTACAAGCAATGGGTATGCGAGCTACTGTTATTGAAGACGAATATTTCTGGGATAGTCTTCCCACAGGGAATTTTCATGCTGCATGTTTGTCTTATGGAATTAATCCTATTGCTCCTCTAAATGTCCTGTATGAAGTTTTCCGGTCTGGCGAATCATGGGCAGATGATATCCTGCAATTTAGTAATAATTCAATCGATGAGGCTCTTGATGTGATGATGAATGCTACGAGTAAAACAGACGCAAAAGAGGCATCTACTGATGTCATAGATCTGTTACTTTCTGAATTACCAGAAATTGTTTGTTATAATGTTGCCCACGTCAGTGCGTATCGTATAGACAAATTTGAAGGGTATACACCTTTTAGAGGTTACGGAATGGTTCACTGGGAAAATCCCTATATTGGTACTAAAGTTCATTTAAAGGACTCTCTCGGAGGTCCATACGGGGGTATATTTCGATATCAATCTCCAGCTTTAAAATATTACGACAAAATTATCAGGCCTATGCATAATTATGATCACCATTTCTTACAATATATTTATGAAAAATTGTGGCAGATCGATCCTGTTACATGGGAGCCCATTCCAGGATTAGCTGAAGATTGGGAAGTTGAAGCAACTATTGCAAACGCGGCTATCCAAGACGGAGAGAAATACACTTTCTATCTTAATGAGGATGCTACATGGCATGATGGGCAACCCGTGACCTCAGAAGATGTTAAGTACTCCCTTGACACAGCTTGGGCTGTAGATCTTGGTGGCTGGAGCCAAAGAACTAGAGAAGTTGAGGATATTTATCGGATTGACACACCAGACGACCACACTGTAGTAATTTATGTAAATAAAACTGGGTATTTTGAATGGGCATTAGTTACAAGCCATTATATCTTACCTAAGCATATCTGGGAACCTCAGAATCTCACAGAGTGGTGGCCCTTAACTCCTACAGAGATGACTGGGTCGGGGCCATATAAATGGAATTCTTCGCTTTGGGGTGAGTACGTTAGCTTGGTCAGGCACGATGACTGGCACTGGAATATTCGTGATATAATATCATCAACTCCTACTACTGTTTCACAATCAACACATGAACTTTCTACCACTTCAATGACCTCATCAACTGCGAAAGAAGACATTCCCGGGTTTGATGTTTTTCTGATGTTTTCAGGAGTTGGAACCATTAGTATCTATATTAGACGTAGAAAGAAGAATTTGTAGAGGTAATTGACTTCAGTTCATTGAAGGGACACGTTTATGGGAAGGTATGTTCTCTATTCTTCTTACTGTTTAATCGGAGCTCTAATTCTAATCAATGGTTTGGTTTATTCATTTTCTCAATTCTCTAGCAATATTAATCAATGGAATGCGAATAATTCAATAAATAAGAAGATTCTGTTACCCCCAAAGGTAAATCCACCTTTTAAAGAATTATTCCACTCATTTGATGTGGGAACTCAAAAAGCATTAGCTTTTTCACCTGATGGTTCACTTTTAGCCTCTGGAGATGGTAATGACATTAGAATTTGGGATATGAAAAATATCGCTCGAGAAGATCAAGAATACTTAAGCCTAGTAGGACATAAAAGCTTTGTTAGATCTGTTGCGTTTTCCCCCGATGGATCACTAATAGCTTCTGGGGCCGATGACCGAACTATACGGATATGGGACATGACAGGAAAGGAGTTATTCAACTTTACTGTACTTCCTACGACTGTTGGTGGTTCTATCGGGACTGTGGCAATTTCACCTTATGGGAACCTATTAGCTTCTTGTGGACATACAGAATTTGTCCAAGTTTGGGATTTGACAACGCAGGAAAATTTCCAAAACCTATCTTTACCATCAGGGGGAATTAATCTTGCTTTTTCTCCTGATGGAAAGGTCCTAGCTGTTGGACAATTCGGATATGATCATTCAATAGACCTGTGGAATACGGCTACATGGAAACAATTGCCAATATCACCCTTGATTGGGCATACGGGCATTATACAACATGTAACTTTTTCACCAGATGGTTCAATGCTAGCCTCTAGTTGTGAAAACGGAAAAATAATTCTCTGGAACTTGACTGATGGACATGAAATTTTAGACATGACAGAACATAATGATGTAGTGAGATCTGTTGATTTTTCCCCAATCAAATCAATTCTAGTATCTGGTAGTTACGACAGTACTATTAAACTATGGAATATAAGTAATGGGAACCTTCTAGATACCTTTTCTGATTTTAATTACGGTATTGATACCGTAGTTTTCTCTCCTGATGGAACCACATTAGCTATAAGTGGAGGGGATTCGATAAAACTTTGGAATTTTGCAGATGTAGCAGATCCAACTGTGAAACCTTTATATGGGCATACAGATCTAGTTAATTCTCTTAAATTTTCTCTAGATGGTAAGCTTTTGGTTTCAGGTAGTGATGATCAATTAATTTACATTTGGAACTTAACTGCTGGAGATTATCCTATTCGACTTCCATTTAACCACAAAATTGCTTCCTTAACGATCTCATCATCTGCACTTTTAGCTTTTTGTCTTAGGGATACTGAAGGAGTTTACGTTTATGGTATATCTAATGCATCTAGCATTGAAAGCATTGAAGAATCTCATACTTTCGATACGTATACGAAGACGATCTCTTCTGTTGATTTTTCACCAAATGGAAAATTGATAGCTGCAGGAGGAGATGACAACATTATAATGGTCTGGAACATAATTACAAAGGAAAAACATACAAAATACGATTTTGGATATTTGGGGGGAGAGTTCTCTTCTTTAGAATTCTCCCCTGATGGAAGCTTATTAGCAGCTTGTCAGGAAACTCATTTAATTCTTTGGCCCGTCTCTGAGGAGTATTCGAACTTTTGGAACCATACAAAAGTTTTCAATCTAACCAGTAAAGTGACCTCATTTTCTTTTTCTCCTGATAGTTCGTTGCTAGTTTCAGGCTGCATTGATGGGACTATTACTATATGGGATGTATTAAATGGGGAGAATATTAGTGTCATTGAAAACACTAGAAAGGTGAATTCCGTGAGATTTTCACCTGATCTTAATATACTTGCTATATGTGACGATGAAAGAATAAGATTTTGGAATCTGACAAGTGGGGAAGATATTCAAGTGATCTATGGTAGTTTTACTACATTTGAGTTTTCTCCTGATGGGCAGAAATTATGTGCAGGTGAGAGTGATGGCCCAATCATCCAATGGGATATTTCTCCAATACCAATGGATCTTGATTATGATGGTTTAAATGATAATTGGGAACGTCAATATGGTTTAGATCCTACCAATTTCTGGGATAAGTTCGATGACAATGATTATGATGACCTTATGAATAGCATGGAATTTTTCTTAGAAACCTATCCAAATAATAGTGACTCTGATGAAGATGGCATGCCTGATGATTGGGAGGTACTCATGAGATTCGATCCAACCTCTGATGATGCGAAAGGGGATGCTGATGACGATGGAATGCCAAATGCATGGGAATTCACCCATAATTTCCATCCAAGAGACAGTAATGATGCTCATTATGATCCAGATGGAGATTGGATCAGAAATGTGGACGAATTCAAAGGAAATAGTAATCCCCGAGATTTCTGGAGTGTGCCTCTATTTAGTCTTAGTGCTCCGCATATGATAGTGCTCTCTATTCTCTTAATTCTTGGGCTAAGTGTTTTATCACTTCTATATGTCAGAGAAAAGAACCATGAAGCTCTAGTAGATAGTCTTAAAGCACCTGACTATAAAACAGCACAAAAAGTGCGAAAGACAGGTTTTACTAGCTATCCAGACTTCTTAAAGGCTGGATTGTATGCACGAACCTTATTGAATCAAGGAAAGGCTTCAATTCTTCAAGGAGATTTTAAAAATGCTATCCAACAGCTAGAACAAGCCCAAATAATCTCTGAACGTCTGATAGATCTGCCATTGGTTGCTGAAACTATTTTTAATATTTTATGGATTAAAAAAGAGTGGGGAGAGTTTATTGTAAATGATCCTACTCTTGATCATTTTCCTCAACCTTCTGATTCAGAATTAACCATAAAAGCTTTTTATAATATGATAGAGGCAATACTAGCAGAAGAGCAGAAAAATTGGGGATTAGCAAATAACGCTTGGCAAGCTGCTATGGAGTTCAAAGACTTCACAGCTGAATACCATGCCATTTGTCAAGGTTCATTGGTTAATCTTGAGTTTAGAGATTGGTTAAGTAATCCAATTCCCCCTGACTATGAAAAGTTGATATCTCAGGTGGAAGAGTGGCAAGAGTTCTGTAAAAATAATAGCTTGATAGGTACCTCATGTTGGGCGTACCTCACTCATGCCCGAATTGCGCTAGCTGCTATGGACTTTGATGAGGCAGAGGATTGGTTTAATGACTGTTTAAAAACCGCAGAGGAACATCAAATTATTTATTACCAAGAGCTTGTTCAAAGGGAAACTCAAGTCTTTGAAAAGCACAAAAATAAAATCTATGCTCTAATGAAAG
>JBHLPG010000194.1:0-7294 GCA_048939725.1 Promethearchaeota archaeon
TGATCTCTTTTCTCCGCCCCACGTTTGAAATCATAAAGGGCTATATTATAATGGGTCCAACTGTCTTTTATATAGGTATAAGGGATATATTCACATAAATGACAATCACCAGGAATAGGAAGCAGACCGAATGTTTTGAAAACATCTTGGGTGAGAGGTTCAAATTTGGGAGGAAGGTCAAAAACGCTTTTTCGAACGAGAGGGTATAGATCTTCACCCGTTTCTTGACGTCTAATATCAGTCATCCAAGTAAAATGATTTAATCCTGCTGCAAGGATGTTATATTCTAGAACCGCTTTGACTGTGAAGAATCCTTGTTTTTCGAAGTTTTCATCCGTCCATGCGAAAACCCAATCTAGATGTTCATTAATACCGAGATCATCAGCTAAAATCCGTCCGACAATTGAATATCCGTGCCATATTTGATGACAATAACTCACACACTTTAAATTAGCGTAATTCGCAGCATACTGAATACGTGGAACTGGATTCGTAAAATTTATTAACCAAGAGTCTGGTGCAAGGTCATGAATATCATAAAGAATTGGCATAATGAATGCTAGCCCTCGAGCCGTGTGTCCAAAACTCCCTGGGCCCCCATTTTCAGCATAATGCCAGATCCCATGTTTCAATCCAATTTCATAATCTTTTATCCACGTTTCTTCTCTATCCACAGCAACAGAGAGTATTACAAAATCAGCATCAGATAAAACCTTATTTCTATGTGTGGTTGAAGTAATAAGCATGTTTGAATTCCATTCTTCATTCATGCGATTTGCTAATGCCGTGACTAATTTTAAATTATTTTCGCTAATGTCAACAAGCACTAAATTGGATCCTTTCAAGGTCTTATGCTGCATAATTCCTCCCAGGTTTTCTAAGCCAAAACTGGCACTACCAGCGCCGATAATGACTATCTTAGGGCCATCAACCATTCATATTACACCTGCTTGTCGTTACCAAATGTGATACAATTAACAAGGAAGCATGAGTCTTGTTTAATTCATATTTTCAATGGTAAATCACAGCTCCCAAAACTCGTTAATACTAAAGAATCTCTGGCTTATATTAAGAATAAAGGAAGATTTTAGGTTTAACTTTCAGTATACGACACTTTAGAGGTATATCATAAGTTGAACGGTTTTCTAATGGAAACTTGGATATTTATTGCTTTTTTAGGGTTCACATTAGCAGCTCCTCTTGGTCCCATAAATGCTGAGGTCATCAAACAAGCATTGGATAAAACTGTTGGTGAGAAGCTTGCCTGGGGATCAGCTATAATAACAGGAATAGGTGCTATGACTGGAGATTTTGTTGTTGCCTTCTCGGCTTTAACAGTAGGCGGAGAAATATTACTACATGTATTTTCAAACGTAGTAATCAAATTTTTGCTATTTTCTGTGAATATTGTGCTTCTAGGATTTTTAGGAGTTTCTGCACTATTCTCTAAACCAGTTCCTCTTGAAAATGAATCTAATATTCAAAATGGCTCCTCTGATGCGAGTAATTTACGATTAATACGACAATATTTTACTGGATTTTCTTTAGTAGTGACTTCTCCCTGGTCTTATTTTTGGTGGGCTTCCATGGGGACACTGATTTTATTTAGTGATTTTAACGTCCCTGATCCTCTTTTTCGATTAGGAATTATCCTGATGTTTCTTACTGGAGTTTTAGCTTGGCAAATATTCTTTACAACGTTACTTGCAGTGATTGGGCGATTGCCAAATCCAAAACTCTTTGTTTGGGTACAGAGGGCAACAGCTATTATTTTATTTGGATTTGCAGCTTTAATGGTCAATGAAGCTTTTCAATCCCTGCTTGCTATTATCAATTAGATGGATTATACAAAATAAATGCATTAAGATAATCATTTCATTTTTCTTAACATTGATTTCGGGTTTATTTCTCATGCATAAGATCTTAATTGAAGATTTTGGTCTTTATTCAAGTTTGAGAAAGAATTCTATTAGAAACCATCCAATAATTCTGAAGAGATTGTTTAATTGAAAAACCATTTTATAATCTTCAGAAATTAAATACTAAATGCAGATAACCTTCTCCATTAGTGAATTGAAATGGAATTAGACACCATACTTGATAGGCCTGATGTTCCTACTGATGTGAAAGAAGCTATAAAGAGCTATTTAACTCATCATAAACAGATTGAATCGGCCCAGCGTGAAATAGGGGTGCACTTACGTCAAACCCTCGATTCTATGGGTGATGCTATTCATGTTATTGATTCTGATTTGCGTTTCATTCTATTTAACACCGCGTTCAAGCAATGGAACAAGGAACTAGGCTTAAAAGAAGATGTAATTGGCCAAAAGATTATGGAAGTATTTCCCTTTATTTCAGATAGGATCATTGATGAATATAATCAAGTTTTTGAATCTAGAAAACCTCTCATCACTGAGGAAAGCACTAAAATCAGGGATGAAGAATTTGTTATTGAAACACGGAAGATCCCAATTGTTGTCGAAGACAAGGTCTCTAGTATTGTTACTGTCATCAGGAATATTACCGAATCCAAGCAAACAATGATTAATTTACAGGAATCGGAAGAAAAATATCGTAACTTGGTTGAAAGAGCAAATGATGGCATTATAATTGTTCAGGATTCTTTGATTAAATATATTAATCCTAGTTTGGTGAATATAACAGGGTATTCCCCAGAAGAACTGATTAATACTCCAATTATGAATTATATTCATCCCGAGCTGCTTTCTGATGTCATTGGTCGTTATGAAAGACGAATGGCGGGAGAACCTGTCTCACCTATCTATGAGACAAAATTAATTCTTAAGAATGATAAAACATTAGAGGTAGAGGTTAATGCTGGCATTGTTAATTATCAGGGCAAACCCGCTGACCTTGCGATAATCCGTGACATCAGTGAACGGAAGCAGGTTGAACAGGCATTACGGGAAAGTGAGGAAAAGTACAGGACAATTCTAGAAAATATCGAGGATGGTTATTACGAAGTAAGTCTAAAAGGAGACTTCAATTTCTTTAATGATTCTCTATGTAAGATTTTTGGTTATTCTCGACAAGAGATCTTGGGAGCGAGCTATAAAAATTTTTGTGATGAACAAACAGCAACACTTGTATTCAAAACATTTAATGCAGTTTTTAATGCAAAAGAACCTAGAAAAGGATTCAATTGGGAGATTATTAGAAAGGATGGAAGAAAACGAACTGTTGAAGCTTCTGTATCATTAATATTCGATTCCGAAGGAGAATGCCTCGGGTTTCAGGGTGTAGTAAGAGATATTAGTGAACGTATTCAGGTAGAAAACGCGCTAAGAGAGAGTGAGGAACGATATCGGAGGTTAATTGAACTTTCTCCAGATGCAATAACTCTCACTGATCTTGATTTCAATATCATTGCAGTTAATCAGCAAGCAATTAAAATGAGTAATGCTAGCATTGCTGAAGAGCTAATCGGAAAAAATATTGTTGATTTGATTTTTCCTGAAGATCAGGAAATCGCTCTTGTGAACGCTCAAAAGACTATACAAGGAGAAATGATTTCTAACATCGAGTATAGATTAATGAGATTAGACGGAACCGTTTATCCAGCTGAAATGAGCGCTGCTATGATAACCGATTTGAACGGAAACCCTTTTGCCTTCATCAGCATTGTGAGAGACATTACAGAACATAAGATCTCTGAAATGGAACTTCGGGCTAAAAGCAACGCGATAGATTCATCTATCAACGCTATCAATATTTCTGATTTGGATGGGAGATTAACTTATGTTAATTCTTCATTCTTGAACATGTATGGCTTTGTTGATCGATCAAAAGTTCTTGGGAAGCTTATAACTGAGTTCACTTCCAAACCTGAGATTTTCTTTGAAACACGAGAAGTTTTGTTGAGAGAAGGCAGTTGGATGGGTGAGTTGATTGCTAAAAAGAGTGATGGGACCCTATTTCCGATCGAAATATCCATCAGTTTGATCAGATCAGAATCTGGTGAACCTCACAGTTTATTCGCCTCAATGATAGACATCACAGAGCGTAAAAAAGCAGAAAGGGCGGTGAGAGAATCTAAAGAGAAGTATCAAATGCTTGTAGAGAAGTTACAGGAGGGTGTTCTCTTAGAAAATTCAAAAGGCCAGATTTCATTCCTCAATCCTAGAACTGAAGAGTTATTAGGTTATACTAAAGAAGAATTACTCGGGAAACATTGGAGTTGCATTGTACCCGAAGAGTATATAGAGATGATTGAAACAGAGGCGACAAGACGTCCTCAGGGGATCAGTAGTACTTATGAAGCATGTATTACTGCAAAAGATGGGCATCCTATCCCAGTTATTATAACAGCAGCTCCTATATTTTCTATTACTGGAAAGTTTGATGGTGTTCTGACCGTCTTCACAGATATAACCGAGCGAAAAATGGCAGAAAAGGAGTTAAGGGAATCAAAAGAGAAGTATCAAATGCTAGTTGAAAAATTAGAAGAAGGAGTTGTTTTAGAAGATGCAGAGGGGTATGTGTCATTCATGAATCCTAAAGCTGCTGAAATGTTGGGTTTCCCTATGGAGGAAGTGATAGGTCAGCATTGGACACAACATGTCCCTAAATCGAATCTTGAGATAGCTATGAAAGAATCCCAAAAACGCCAGGACGGAATCAGTAGCACCTATGAAGTAAACCTTCAGAAAAAAGATAAGTCTTTAATCACAGTCCTTATTTCTGCATCTCCAGTGTTTACTCCCGAAGGTGAATTTGATGGAGTCATTTCAGTCTTTACAGATATAACTGGGCGTAAACTGGCTGAAAAACAATTAGAAGAGAGTGCTGAGAGATATCGAACAATATTGGAAACTATTGAGGAAGGGTATTATGAAGTAGATCTTGTTGGGAATTTTACTTTCTTTAATGACTCTATTTGCAATATTCTAGGTTATACTCGTTATGAATTAGACGGAATGAACTACCATCAGTATATGGATGATGAAACAGCTGAAATGGTGTATCAAACCTATAATACAGTATATCGAACCAGAGAACCCACAAAAATTTTAGGATTCGATTTTATAAGGAAAGATGGGATTAAGAGAATTAGCGAGACCTCTGTTTCCCCGATACGGGATCCTTCAGAAAAAATTATCGGATTTCGTGGAATTGTTAGAGATGTAACAGAGCGAATTAAGATGGAGAAGCTTTTAGGGGAAGAGAGAGAAAGATATCAAATGCTTATTGAGAAGCTAGAAGAAGGCCTTACAGTAGAGGATCCAGATGGATTTATTACATTTGCCAATCCTAAAACGCTAGAAATATTAGGTTATACTGAAGAAGAGCTTATCGGAAAACATTGGAGTTTTATCGTACCTGAGAACGACCTTAAGGTCTCCCGTTTCGAAACCGCAAAGCGTCCGAAAGGGGTCAGTAGTACATACGAAAGCAATATAATAGCAAAAGATGGGAAAATAACTCCTGTGCTTGTTTCCGCAGCGCCTATTTTTTCAAAAACAGGAGAATACCAAGGAGTCCTCGTGTTATCTACTGATATAACAGGGCAAAAGCGGGTTGAACGAGAATTACAGCAAAGTGAAGAGAAGTATAGCAATCTCTTCCATTTCTCCAACGATTCAATCTTTTTGCATGATCTAGAAGGCACTATTATCGATATAAATGAGAAAACATTAGATCTGTTTGGATATACTAAACCAGAGATACTTTCACTTAAAATATCAGACCTTCATCCTTTCAATATGCTTACAATCTCAGAAAAAGCTTTTGAGAAAATTGCTAAGGAAGGAGTTGTAAATTTTGAGATTGACTTTAGGAAAAAGAATGGTGAGGTATTTCCTGCTGAAGTTTCATCAAGTCTCTTCGAAATTAGTGGAAAATCGGTAATTCAAGGTATTGTTCGTGATATTACAGAGCGTAAAAGAGCAGAACATGCAATTTTACAAGTGAAACTTGAAGAAGAGCGCTACCATGCAATGCTTAGTCACTTTATCAATAATGATATGCAGAAGATAATCAATAATCTCGAATTATTGTCTTTGATGTATGAATCAAAGGTTGAGTTAGATAGAAATATAGTAGATGAAACCATAAGCATGGCTTCTGGCTCTTCCAAAACAATTGACCGAGTCAATAGGATTTTTGAAGCTCTTCAATCTCCCTTTATTGAACCCCAAAAAAGCATACCTCTCATTGGTTTGATCAATGATATTTTGTCTGAATTATCAGAATATCCTCAAATAATCAATGTTGACAAAGAAACTCTGGAAGCTGACATCTACTGTGATGAAAAGCTCAACGATGCTTTTAAAGAATTATTTTTATTTATTTTGACCTCCAAAGGCATAAGTGAGGAGACTAGTGTTACAGTTACGGGATCCTTCCTCCCTTCATCTTACTGTGTTCTCATTAGCGATTGTTGTTCCGAACCATTATCAGAAGAGATAATTACAAAACTTTCAGGGAAAATTACTAATGAATGGGAAATTATTGGACATAATATTGGAATTGCACTTGCTTCAGTTATTCTACAATATTATGGGGGATCATTAAAAATTCGTTCGTTAGATCCCCAAGGTAACGAGTTTCAACTCCTTATCCCTATCAATATGATTGAAACTCCAAATGAAGATTGAGTAGAGTAATAACTTC
This sequence comes from Promethearchaeota archaeon, assembly GCA_048939725.1. Classification (GTDB taxonomy): domain Archaea; phylum Asgardarchaeota; class Heimdallarchaeia; order Hodarchaeales; family Hodarchaeaceae; genus Hodarchaeum. The sequence goes on from JBHLPG010000194.1 coordinate 6,637, forward strand.
TTTTTTAGGTTAATAATGCAAAGGGCTCATAACAGCTAACTTGTTACTAGGTTTTTATAACAAAATCTAGGTAAATCTGAGTGTATCATAATTTTGGTAAAGAGAGGGAAAGAGGAAGAAAAGAAGAAAGAATTGAATACGCCTCACCAAGTATATCTCATGACAAAGAAAAACCTAGGTATCAAGGAACGGTACACAAGTGAAATTCAGATTTCATCATTTTTTGTAGGCATTTGTTGGTTAATTAGAATCACTTTATTAGCATTGGTTTATCCAAATTTTGATGATGAGCTACAATTGGTAGTGGACTTTAATGGAAATTGAGGATCTGTTGAATAGACAGGACATTCCTGAAGACGTGAAAGAGGTTATTCAGAGGACTCTAGGAAATTTCAGACAAATTGAGCTAAAATTGACAGAATCAGAAGGCCAATACCAAAACGTTGTTGAGAGAGCTAATGATGGTATTGTAATACTCCAAGATTCTTTGATAAAGTATGTCAACCCTAGTTTAACTAGAATGACTGGGTACACTGTTAATGAACTCATTAATACTCCATTCATGAACTATATTCACTTTGATTTTCGTTCAGAAGTTATAAATCGTTATACAAAGCGTATGGTTGGTGCTCAGGTTTCTCCAATTTATGAAACGGTT
>JBHLPG010000195.1:0-7267 GCA_048939725.1 Promethearchaeota archaeon
ATAATGCATTTTATGATAACAATCATATTCTTGCTGTGAAGTGGAAATACCAGCAATTAAGAAAAAGTCTCCAGTTAAAAGGCACTCGATCAGCCAAACGAAAATTAAAGGTGATAAGTGGTCGAGAGAGACGGTTTATGACTGATGAAAATAGAAAGCTAGCTAAATGGATTTGTATTATGCCACATAATTGTATCGTTTTAGAAAATATATATGGGCTTAAACAACATAGCAAAAAGAAGAAAAAAGTGTCCAAAGCACTTCGTAAGAAGTTTGGTAATTGGTCTTATTATCAACTTGAACAGTTTATCATTCAGCGTGCTGAAAAGGTTGGCAAAACGGTTCTATTCGTCAACCCTCGATATACTTCCCAAAGATGTTCTAGATGTGGGTACATATCAAAAAATAATCGATCTTCTCAATCAAATTTCCTTTGTAAAGAATGTTTTTTTGACCTTAATGCTGACCTTAATGCTGCTCGTAACCTATCCAATTTTGGCAAAGCTAAGATTGGGGGGGCTTCCGTCAATAGCCCTAATGTAGCGGTCCTTCCAGTGACAGTATCGATCTCTTCGTTATTTCGTGCGTCTGGGTCTAGCTACAAGCCACTGAATTCATTCAGTGGTAATTGACAATCCCACTATATGCATCCCCACTCGTCTTAGAATATACGGTCTCACATAGGCCTATCGATACAAAGTCTTATTGCTAATTATACTACAATCCCGTATCTCTTTCGTTTTTTGTGTCCTCAAATTCTTTATAGTTCAATTCTGGAAGATAAGAAAAATCAATTAGACCAGCAGCTATTGAAGAATATGGCTGGGTAGGCGCTGCTGAAACTTTCTTTTGGGTCGACCCATTGAATGAAGTTATTGGTTTACTTATGATTCAGGTATTACCTGATTTCACTACAGAAATTCAGAAAATCATGCAATTAGCCTACAAAGGTCTAGGTATACAAGAAAACCATTTAGCTTAAGTAGGCGTGACTCAACGCCATCTCTGAAGTGTTGGAAAAAGGGATTTGAGATAAGTTCGTGCCTCTTCTATTGTAATTTCTAGTTCCTTTGCTGTCGTAGATAAACTCAGCTCTATCATCTCTTTCATCGTGATCTCAGGTGCGATAAATTCACCAGCTTCATAACAATCATAACAATAATCATCACATGGAGTTCCATCTGCTTCCGTGCCTTTAGCATCAAGAGTTTTAAGAGGCATTGCACAGCTTTGACAAATTGGTTTGGGTAGTTCTTTAGAAGGCATTTTCCTCTATCCAATTATTATTTTAAAAGATGTATTTTAAAAGATGCCTGTTAAGGTTATTCAAAGGTTCTATTATAAATAAATTTTATTTTTCCATTTGTCTGAGTTTTATTCTAGGAATAAACATTGGAACCTGCTTTTGATACTCTTCATAATCACTCCCAAATTCCTTAACCAGTTCTTTTTCCTCTTTCCACGAGATAAGATAAATATATACCAGTAATAAAGGTGTTAGTAATAAGGAATACCACGCAGAGAGGAGTATTGAAATCCCTATGTGTGCTAGTAGTGCTCCTAGATTTTGTGGATGCCTGATAATTGAATAAATTCCTATTGTAATAACTTTTTCTGCTCTGTGTGTTTCCGCTACCTTTAATGTCACCTCTGAAACCCCTTTCAAGGAAATCCATAATACTATTATGATAATAGGGACAAAAATGATTAGATGAAGGAGGGGGATCGCATAATTGATGAGTGGAACCACCAAGAGTACATCCTGTAGGATCGGAATAACAAATCGTGGTTGGGGTGACAACCACATTCCAAATAAGAAGATAAAAAACCCCCATCCTGAAATAAGGCCAAGAGAATCTCCAATTTTAGTTCCTTTCTCAGGACCGAATTTTTGTTGTAATTTTGTGTGCTCAAGAGACCAAAAATAAAGTGGTAATATTGCGATCTCCGCTAATACGCTGATCCAAAACCATATAGACATTTTTGAAACCACCTGTTTTTATATAGAGGTTGTAAGATATTGTATCTGCCAGAAAATAAAAACCTTTAATTGAATATAAAATAGACTATGCTGAGGTATCTATTTTTGGCTTATGTTTACATGAAAGTATTAGAAGAAACACCTGATGAGTATGAGTCAGGAATTGTTAAACTCACGGCAGGTAAGATAACTGAAGTATATGAAAAGATTCTAGAACATGTTAATGAAGGATCTCATGTTCTCGATTTGGGATGTGGGCCAGGGACGTTGGCAGTACTTTGTGCCAAAAAGGGTGCACATGTCGTTGCAATAGATTTTTCCGAGGAAATGATCACATTTGCTAATGAAAAAGGACAACAAGAGGAGGTCTCGGAGAATCTCACCTTTCTTCAGAGAGATATTACTCAACTCGATACCCTATTACCTGAAAGAAAGTTTGACCTCATTGTCTCCACGTTAGCTTTAAGTGAACTACGACATTTAGAACAACAAATTGTCTTTGATCAATGTTGGGAGCTTTTAACAAAGGAAGGTAAGATTGCATTCGCAGATGAAGTCAAACCCCATGGATGGGGGATTAATCGATTAATTTATTCAATTAAAAGGATTTTTTACTCTGTTGCAACCTATTGGAAAACCAAAAAGACAAGTCGTGCTCTTAAACGGTTCCAACAACGACTTGAGGGAAGTGGATTTAATATACTCCAAATAGAACGCTTTGTGAGAGATACCTTCGAATTAATAGTTGCACAAAAACAACCAAATAAACCCCCTCCAAATGTGCTAAGTGACCAGAAACTACGAGGAATTCGAGGCCAATTTCGGAATATTTCATGTATTCTGCGGGCAGGTTCAGCTCTGATCGCTATCGAACCAGGCCTTTACATCTACGGAAATCCCTCGGATGAATCCCCCGTATTAGTCACAGCTAACTATCAACGGACAGTTAAACTTGTTGGACGTGCATTAAAGAATCAAGATGCCTATTTACTGGTAGCAGATACTATGGGAGAAAATGTCTGGTGCTCAGCTAGAGGTGACAAGTTTGGTCTGAGGGAAGTCGCTGAAGTAATTAAAGCAACAAGGATTGAGGAGCAAGTTCAACACAAGAAACTCATTTTTCCGCAGCTTGCTGCTGGCGGAATTGATCATCGGGAAGTTAAAGCAACGACAGGGTGGTCATGCCGATTCGGGCCAATTTATGCTAAAGATATCCCACTTTACCTTGCATCAGGTAAAAAAACGGAGAAACAGCGAACGGTCTCGTTCAAGACAAGTGAAAGACTAGAGATGGCACTACAACAGTCTTATTTTCTATCAAAATTCTTTTTCTTCTGGTTCTTCCTAATAGGGATTATAGGTATAAACATACTACCCCAAGTTCCTCTGTTCAGTATCGCTATTCTATTATTTCCAATGATTTGGTTAGTATATCTCTTTTTTGCACTAATTTTTCCTCTGTTCCCTACCCAATCTTTCTTAAGAAGAGGAATTTATTATGGAGGTCTACTCACCATAATTTTCTTCGGAATAGGGAATATTTTGGAATATTCTCTTATCGGAATGTCCCAATGGGCGGTGATAGGTTTTGCTATAGGCATGTTTTTAGGAATGGATTATTCTGGAGCCACCCCTATAAGTAAACCAACGGAGATAGATGAAGAATACCCTTCAATGATAATTTTATTAGGTATATGTTTAATACTACTATTGATGTTAACAATAATAGGATTGATTCTAGGTGGATAAACAGAATGGTTAGTTACTCTCAAGAGCTCCCTATGGAAATAACTACAGATAAAACTGAAAAAATACGCGCACCAGATTTAGATGGATCGAAATGCACTAAATGTGGCTTGTGTATCGAAGTTTGCCCTCAAAATGTGTTTAGTCTTAAGGATGAGGAATATGTAGTTCAACGACCAGAGAAATGTATAGAATGTGGTGCTTGTGTGCTAAACTGTCGCGGTGATGCTATTTCGTTCGAGCCTTTTCCTGGGTGTGGTTGTATCTGGAATGCGACATCCAGACGCATAAGAAACATTATTTCTTGGCGAAGATCAACTGTAAATCGCTCTGACTCGTGCTGTGGTACTAAATAACATAATATTGTCAAATTCTATTTTTTTGAAACTCCCCAAATGGATTCAGAGCTGGATTATTCTACTTACAGAAAAGAAAATGATAGAGAATTAATTAATTTGTAATTCTAAGAGAATCGGATCGGATTCCCATACTCTTCAGAGAAGCTAATCTCTTGTAGGTTTTTCCTTGGTCTTGGTGCAGGATTCTCATCTGGGACTCCAATTGCGACTAAAACGATAATGTGCATATGGTTGGGGATTTTCAATACTTTTTTGACCTCTTCTATCCATTCTTTTGGGCGAGACTCGTAAGCGGCAATCCAGCATGTTCCGTACCCTAAAGCTGTCGCTGCTAACACTAAATGATCGGTGGCAATTATAGGATCACGTGTGGTCCAAGTTGCAGCTGGACAACAAGAAACACTAGGATCTCCGAGCACAACCACTATCACATTAGCACCGACAATGAAAGATTGGGATGAAGGTCTCGAAAGGAGTTCTTTTGTCTTTTGATCTTTCACGATAATGAATGTCCATGGTTGGCTATTGTTTGCTGATGGGGCAAGTCGAGCTGCGTAAAGTATTTTCTTTATATCTTCATCTGGAATGTTATCCTTTTTGTATTTTCGGATAGCTCTTCTCTTCTCAACTAAATCGAAAAAATTTATTGAATTTGAAGTTTTAGCAGTAAATTCCATCTTTCTCCTTACTCACAAATTGAATATCTGGGATTAACCTAAATGACATCATTAGCTATCATTCAGAAATTTAAATAGTTCCTCTACTTGGCAATGGTAGTAATGTGGGAGAAAAATAGTGTAATAATTGAGATCCAGTTCAAATGCTGAAAAAGGACTATACAACTGTCCACTCAATGAGAGACAATATCAGATTCCTCTTCGACAACTTTCCATTCGTAAATGAAGCCAATATATCTTCTTCTCCAAATATCTTAACAACAATCTCGTCTACAGAAAAATCTTGATCAATAAGCTCATGAACTTTAATACGGAGATTCCAAATTTCTTCTAACTTTTGATGTATCAGATCCCTCTGATAAATTTTTCCCCCTGGGAGGAAAATTTGAAGGTTTGACATTTTTTCAGTAAAATGACTAATATCACGTATCGATTGATAGATCAAAGAGATATTTTCAGGAATAGTTGAAGTTCCCCCAAAAATCCGCTTATATTTCATTTGGATCCCATCAGAAACAAAGGCCCATTCTTGTTGCTTCTCAATTAATGCAATTTGGTCAGGTGCATGACCTGGTATCGGCAAGACATGAAAAGTATACTTCCCTGACATTGTAGAGATTACATTTGGTAGAAGTTCAGCCTCCACAGGGAGGACTCCTTCTTCTCCCCATGGGATTTGTCTATACTCAGGGTAAATATATCCAGTTTTCAATATTGGAAGAGCTTTTTTGCTAGCATATATAGGAACTCCAAACTCAGAATTGAGCATGTGAGCTCCTCCCGCGTGATCCTCATGAGAATGGGTTAACACACAAGCCCCTATCTTCTGATCTCCCAATGATCTCACGAAATTGCGAAAATCATTCACTCCTCCTGGAGCTCCTGAATCGATAAGTAGTCCATCTATCAAATAACATGAAGCCCAATATGGATTATGCATCAATTCATGGTCAGACGCCCAACACCATTCAAGTATTTCTTGATTACAATGAAATAACGTTTTTGTTGCCATCATTTATCCCTTATTGTGTGGGTCTTAATGATGTTAGTCCAACCACAATAAGAGAAAGGAATAAAACTTAAAATGAATATCTTAAAAATTTTCGGCTTGAATCATGTTTCATTCTGTTTTGGTATTGTTTCCTTTGATTTGAAGCAGTTCTCCTTCCGTTTTTGAATGGTACCTTCTTGATGTAGGGTACCGCAGCTTTCTGAATGTTAGCTCGATTATCTCGAAAGAGATGAAAGAAGTTTTCACCATCTCTTTGTGATACAAGGGTAATAGCTTTCCCTGATTTCCCTGCTCGTGCTGTTCTACCGATTCTGTGGATATATTGCTTATAATTATTTGGAAGATCATAGTTATATATATATGAAACCCCCTGGATATCCAATCCTCTTGCAGCAACATCTGTGGCTACCAGAATCTTCACCTTGCCTGAATGGAAACTATTTAACCTTTTTGAACGTTCATACTGGCTATAACCTCCATGAAGAACTGTTGCTTTAATTCCAGAAAGATGCAAATTCTTTCCGATAGAATCAACATTTCTTCTGGTGTTACAGAAGATCATAGACATGCCATTTCCGTTGTGTTGGTTTAGTAAATGAACTAGTAATGAAAATTTCATTGAATTACTTACTGGTCCATAATAATATTGGTGTAACTTACGTGGATCAACGTAAGACTTCGCTCCAACCTCAATTGGATTAATCATGTATTTTTGAGCAATCTGACTTACATCATACGAAATTGTAGCTGAATATAAGAGTGTTTGACGATTTTTAGGGAGATTAAAGATAATTCTCTCAACATCGGGTAAAAAACCCATATCCAATAGTCGATCACACTCATCAAGGACTAGTATCTTAATAGATCTTAGATTTATTGTTCCTCGTTCAATATGATCAATTAAGCGTCCAGGTGTTCCAATAACGATCTCAGCTCTAGATAGTTCACGAATTTGAGGACTGATTGACACCCCTCCATACACAGACAAAATTCGAAGAGGTTTGTACTTCGATAGGTCTGTTATCATATCTGCTACTTGATGAGCGAGCTCACGAGTTGGAGTTACCACTAATGCTTGAATTCCCTTACCCCTTCCTGTTTTTTGGATTATTCCTGAAGCAAAAGCAAGCGTTTTCCCACTTCCAGTTGCTGCTTGTGCAATAACATCTTTGCCTTTTATTACATAAGGAATTGATTTCTCTTGTATTTCAGTTGGATGGCTGAATTCCTCTTCTTTACAAACTTGAAGAATAGAGTCACTGATTCCTAGTTGTTCAAATGTAGTTGTTGTCATTAAAATTCCACATAGATAATAATAATTTAATCTTTTTAATCTTCTAAGAAAATTCTTGTTGTAATAAAACTGGGTGATTGAATTACCAGCGTCTTCGTCTTCGTGATGGCTGGTCATCACTTCTTCTGCTACCATACCCTCCAGATGATCTATTGTCACCATAACTTCTATCGCTTCCGTAAGATCGCCTATTCTCGA
>JBHLPG010000196.1:0-7259 GCA_048939725.1 Promethearchaeota archaeon
ACTCCAAAAATATTAGTAGAAGCAATCTTGAAACAAGTCATAGATTATTTTCCCGAAAATTTTAAATCAAGACCAAGATCAATATTAGACCCTGCTATTGGAAAGGGTGTTTTTTTTCTTTCTTTAATTCCAATAATCTCTTCATTTATCACAGAGGCAAAACTCTACGGAATTGACATCGATTCAAGTCTGATTAAAATAGCACAAAAGAATTTACATAATATCATTGAAAGAAACTCTTATGAAATTAAACTGAAAAGGGCTGATTTTTTTCAAAAATTTCCTGAAGATTTACCTAGAAAATTTGACGTTATTATTGGTAATCCCCCCCACAATGCTCTCTATTCGGAGCATGAATGGAGACAAATTCGAAAATTAAGTGAATTCAGTAGTTATAATCGTATTTATTCAGAAAGTTCAGTTTTTTTCACCTTTAAGTCGCTCCCTCTCTTAAAGACAGGTGGCATCCTCTGTTTTCTATTACCTAAGCCCATCATTTATTCCAAAAGGTGGTCAGAATTTAGAAAGATACTTTTAACACAGTACAACTTAATTGAGATCCTTGATCTTGGAAATCAATTTTCTGGTCAATTACAAGAACAATGTGCAATAATAGTGAAAAGAGAGAAAGTGAAAACTAAAAATCAGGAATATAAAACGGGAATATGGAATTCAACTGAAAATGAGTTTGGGCAAATCAGCAGTATATCGAAAGTTGATGCATTAAAAGCGGATAACTTTCTAGTAGGGGTGAGTTATCCAGAACTTAAAATTATCAGACGATTATATAGTAATGAATATGAGTTTTTGAAAGTGTATGCTTTTCGAGGTTTAAGTAGTAAATACCGTGTGAAAAAGGGGGCGGTACCATTAATTGAGAAATCAACTATATCCTCTGGTTTTTTATACCCCGTGCGAAGTTTTTTAAATGAAGACACTCCAATTGAAAAGCTTAAACGACTACAAACTCCTAAGATCATTGCTCAAAGAATCATATCCTACAAAACAAAACCTAAATTTAAATTAAAAATAAGAACGTTGGTAGATCAGGAAGGTGTTTTTATAACACACGAGACAGTAATTAACATCGTTCCTAATTATTCACAAGAAAATCTTTCCCTTTCTGCTGTTGCAGGTTTATTGGAATCATCATTAATTGCATGGTGGCTTCAACATGCTGTTTACACAAAAGAATTTGTAACAAGTAAAGATTTTGATAAAGCTTATATTAATTCTATAAGAATCCCGAGAATTAGAGGTTCAAAAAGCATTGATTACCGTAAAAAATTTGTAAAACTTTTGGAGAATAACAATTTTGATGAAATAATGATTAAGGTTAGGAATCAATCCATTATAGACCAATTACACAGCTTAGGGGAAATATATCTCAAATATCAAGACGTTGGGGGGAAAATAAAGGTTCTCCTTCATAAAATGATGAATGAAAATGTTATGACCGAATTTAGTAATATGAAACCTAATTTTTGGAATTTAAAAAGGCTTTACCAACATTTAACTCTTGTACACCTGAATTCTAAAACTTCACCTGTACAAGATGCACATTATACTGAATTTATGATTAGATTTAGCGAATTCAAAACACTAAATACCTTCATGAATAATTTAGTATCTCTAATTTACAAATTAACACCATTTGAAGAAAAAATAATCAATCAAAATGAAAAAAATTAACAGGCAGGAGCCTTAACCTCAACTACCTCGATGCATTTATTAGTAATGAATTCAGGATGATATAGCTAATGAGTTAAAATTAGAAGGAATTATTCAAATGTTACAAGAAAAAGAAGGTGTACCAGTTGATATGCCTGAAGAATGGGGTGGAGTTGTTCCTCTAAATGTTTTCATTGAAGAAGCAAAAAGATTGGTTTCTCAGGCAGAAGAGTTTGGAGTCTATTTCAGACTTGTTGGTGGATTGGCAATTCGTTTGCATGTACAACCCCATGGGTTGGAAGAACTATACAAAAGCATGAAGAGACTCGGAGACAAGATAGAAATCACAGATATTGATGGTGCGATTTCCTACAAACATATGAAGAAAATGGACAATTTTATGAAAAACATAGGTTATTTTAAACGAAAACCTACATTATCAACAGCAGCAAGCCAGCGTAGAATATATATTCACCCCAAAAATTGGTGGTTTTGCGATGTTTTTTACGGAAAGATAAAATTCAATCATGATATTGATCTAGATCATAATCGATTAAAATTAGAATCATTAACTCTCCCTTTGGCAGAATTACTTTTAGGGAAAACTCAAATTGTTTTTATGAATTATAAGGATGTTGCTGATACGATCATGTTATTATTAGCACATAAAATTGGTTATGATGATCAACCAGAGACAATCAATATCAAATATATTGGTGAACACTATTTCAAGAAGGGAGGGTATGCATGGGGTTTCTACCACACAGTAACAAATAATTTAACTAACATTAAAAATGTGTTAGAAGATTTTACTGAGATTTCGGATGAACAGAAAGCTGATATTCGGGCTAAAATAGATGAAATGCTTCAGTATTTCGACGAGATTCCAAAAAATAGAGGATGGCGGGCCAGAGCTAAAATCGGTACATCAAAAAAATGGTATAGACCGGTAGAAACAACAGCCACAGTTGGAGAGTTTGGGATTTTTAGTGGAAAGCATCTGCTTGAAAAACCTGATGACTCCTAAATTCCTAGATATGTCGAGCATCTACTCTCTCAGGTCTCTCCATCCTTACTTTAGAAAGGAAGCCGCTTTTTTTGGATTCGATTGGTTTTATATAATTTATTAATTTTTCTAATTTAGCTTTTCCATCCTCATTGCAGCATATTGGGCCATCATATTTCAGCGTTTCTTGAAAATTCCGAAGAACTGTTGAGGGAAACTTCAACTTTGATTTTGCTAAAAATTCAAAAATTTCTGTGCCAATTGAAAATTCAAGGTTCGGATCTAATCTTGGGTTTTCGAAAATTGTATCTTTTGATCCAATTTGTCCATTCGCGTTAAATATACTAGATATATCTTGGATATCCTTTAAATCAAAATCATCAGGATGGATAGCGTTTGCTTTAAGTGCAATTTGAAACCCTGGAGGGCATACTAGAGTATTAGAGTAGCTTGGCGGTAATTCTTTGAATTTAAAAGTCCAACACATACGGATGCCATCAACAAATATCTCTATCTTTTGGTATTCAACATCTTCAATGTTATCTTTCCGACCGTGTTCTAGATCTTCAATTTCTGATGAAGATAACTCACGGTTGGGACGATAAAACTCTCTTCTTGGGGTCCTAGACATATTCTGCATCATGTTGAATGGTCTATTTGCATAAAAACCCATTTCAGTTAGGATATCGTGTATCTCCTTATCTACGTTTTTAGGAATAAAAAACTCCAAATCACTCATTTTTCTGTAATCCAATCTTCCTCCAAGTAAATGGTAAATCGCACCACCACCCCAAAGAAAGCATTGAATTGATTTCTCTTTACATTGTTGTAGTATTTCGTATCCACAGTTCATTAAGCTATCATTTTGTTCTTTCATAGAGTTATCCATGTTCTTGCCTTCAATTTGATTTTACACATTGCGATTGACAAAAATACTCACTTATAAGGTTTTTTTATTAATTTATGAAGTAAAAAGCTTGTATTTTACCCTCCGAGCTCTTAATAGGTCCTACTTATATATCTATTCACTTGAATCAGAATATATCTATGACTCTACTCTCTGCATTCTCTTTATTTTACCTTTCTTGAGTTCAACTAAGAATCCCTTTAGAATAGCTTCAGTATATTCACTACCAGGGTTCAAACAATAGGTTCTACCTATCTTCATACTCCCAGCAGATTCGTGAATATGACCAAATAGTCCTAAAAGGGGCTGGTGTTTTTCAATAGCGGATCTAACTGCTTTACAACCCACAGGTCCACGAATTGGTTCCCCACCACTAAATCCAACATAGGTGAGATCGTCATTCAAGAGCGGTGCTTCATCTATTATACTATCATAGGGAGGGCAATGAAAACAAAAGATTGCATTATTCATATTATTGATAAGAGGAGTTAGCTCTTCGATTTTGGTTTCAATCTCATCTTCGCCACATTCTCTATATGTATGCCAAGGGGTGGGATTGGTCCATCCGTAGCTTATCATTTCATGATTATCATCGAGATCGACTTTTAGTCCTTCACCAAAGATAACTCGTGGATCTTTTTTTATGATATCATCTATAGCAAATTTATCATCATTCCCAGGGCAAATAATTATCCTTGTCCCCTCTGGAACACGTCGTGTCCCATCAGGCATAATATCATCTATCTGATCGATCCAAAGTTGAAGACCCCCAGCTTCTACTTCATCAAATAATCTATCTAGTGGACCACCTTTAATCATCTTATTATCTTCTGTTATTGATTCTGACGAAGACAATTCTACATCTTGTTCAGGAGTTAATCGGTAGGGATAACAACCCGCAAACCTTGCTCTCCTTTCAAAATCTTGAATTTCTTCCTCTGTCGTCATTATTACTGCCTGTTGATCCACACCATATATTGAACCTTTCCATGTACCATCAGCTTGTTCAACTATCGGAACAATTCGCTTTCCTGTAATATCTCCTCCCATAATCAGTGTATCAGCTTTTAAATATTTGGCAGAATTGAGGAATTTTCTCCAAACTGCTTCTGAACCGTGAATATCTGTACAGAAAAATAGAGTAACCATTTATTTCACCTTTTAATTAATTAATTAGATCCAATATTTTTTATTATAGTTTTCGGTTAAATTATGGTTAAATTATTTCTGAATAGGATGTATATTAAAGCCTACTTCAATTCTGAACTAAAAACCTATCTATATTTTATATATTACTGGAAAAGCTTATAGAAGACTATTAACTTAACTTAACTTTACTGAATATTTCTTATAATCCTTTTAAAAAAATAGATTGAAATATAGATTTCTTTCCAAAAACATTGGAGAGGTAATCATATTTTTAAAATTTCTCAGTTTGATTTTCAAAGTTAGACTGAGTGTTTGAAGTTTCGGTTTAGTAATGTATTGACCATTAAAGCTCCCCCTAAGATATTTAGTCAATTTGGTCAATACTAGGTAATTATAAACAGTAGATATTATTTCTTTTCCTTGGTTTAAGTTATGATTAGGATTAATAAATTCGTTTGTTACAAGCTAGAACCCTATTTAGAATATAATAGAGTTTAACGTTTTTTTTGACAATCTCTGGCAAATCTAGATTTAGGCGAAACGTTTATAATTATAATATAGAAGCTTAAATCTTTGTGCTGAATGCTTACCATATTGGGTATTTTTAACTAATTGTAAGCATTACGCTTTATGAAACAAAGTTTATCGCAATAGAAAAGACAACTTTTCTATGTGAAGTGACACACTGACACACAATTGGACATAATTATGGTAATACTCTTAATAAACGCAAGGTATCATGAAACTTTGTTGGATTTCAAAGGTGAAATAAATGAGTGAAAGTAAAACTTATGTCCGGGATGCAACTGGGTTAGTCCGGGAAATTGGAGTGATAACAGCCACCATCTTCATTCTTAGCAATGTTATTGGTGGAGGCTGGCAAAAAAAGGTTTTCCAAGCTGCCGGAGCAGCCCCGATTAAACCAGAGAATTACTTAATACCAGTCGAACCTCTAGTCATAGCGTTTCTCATCACCGGAGCAGCAGCAATAGCCACTGTCTTTTGTTTTGCAGTAATGGCTACAGCAATGCCCCGAGCTGGTGGTGGATACGTCTACATATCTAGGACGATAAGTCCAGGAGTTGGATTTGTCTGTGCATGGGCAGAGTTCATGGGAATCGCATTATCTTATGGTATTATTGCGGTTGCAGTTGTAGAATTCTTTGGGCTTTTCTTGCCCGTTGCCGTGCCCGCATTGGAGCCTATAACTGATTGGTTATTCGATCCAATTCCCCTGGTAATACTAGGGACCGTTTTTATCTTTGCTTTCGGTGCATTAGCGTACTTCGGAGCATCAATGACAGGGAAAGTCCTCCATATAATGTTCTGGATCCCCGCTGTTATAACATTGACAATTTACTTATTCCTTATACTAGGTGCACTCGATGCAGGAACAATGGCCAAAGGAATTGAGGAATTTACAACATACACACCGGCACAATGGATCGATGAAGCAGTAGCTCAAGGAATCAACGATCATGAGGTTACTGACTACGTTAGCGCAGTAAATAAGTCTGTAATGGCTGCTTATTGGGCATGGATTGGATACGCAGCAATTTCATTCGCAGCAGGGGAAGTCAAAGAAGCAAACAGATCACTACCCATTTCACACTTAGCTGCAGGCTTCATTATTCTTGGAGTCTACATTACAGTGAGTACTTTTATGGCTATGGCTGCAAATGTTGGCGAAGGTACTGTAGCTGGAGCATCAGGGTGGAAATTCTTCCAGGCACAAGCATACCTAGGATATGGTGCAGGTGCAGCAGGTACAGATTTTCCGAATCGCGCGTGGATGCCATTTGTCGCAATGATGTCGTCTAGCGGGTTCAATCTATTTGGACTAGGCGACATTTTTAATCTTGCTTTCGCTACAGCAGCGGTTCTCTGGCTTGCAAACGACTTACCTCCATTCGTCACCACCTCGTCTCGTATCATCTTCGCAATGTCCTTCGATCGTGCACTACCAGAGGCATTCGCTAAAGTAGACGAACGTTGGCACTCCCCCACAAACGCTATCATTTTTGTTTGTTTCGTTGCCATCCTGGGTGGCTTTGGCGAGGCTGACTTCTTTGGCCCTAACGGTTTAGGAGGCCTATTAGGAGAAGGCGAAACAGTGCCTGTATTGGGAGACATCTTTAATCCGGCTGGAGCTGTTGAAGGAACAGATCTACTAGATGCAGTATTCTTTACAACAGCGTGTATTTCTGCCATCATCCTTCCGTCAAAACTTAAAGATGTCTATGAACGAAGTGCATGGCGGCCGAAGATAGCAGGCAGAGAAGCGGTCGTCGTAATAGGTATTATCGCCTTGATCTTGAACATTTACATCGATCTATTGATACTAGGACCTGCAAGCGCTGGAGTTCTTGCCCCATTAGAAGGATTAGAAGGTTTCTTAGGTTTTATACCGCCATTGATACCAGATCCAGATGGATTTTTACCTGATATGGCCGACCCAATTCGTACGGTCAATTGGTGGTTCTGGTGGTATATCCTCCTAATCGTTATCGGTGCAGTCATCTACTT